>JAAFHE010000260.1:0-4441 GCA_013298265.1 Lysobacterales bacterium
CCGCCACTGCGGGTCATCGAGTGGGCGCGATGGCATCGATATCGGTCTTTTCCATCGAATAGCGCACAAATTTGCATCGTTTTTCCTGCGGTCTGCTGGCTAAGATGGCGTGATCCGGGCGGGGGGGCGTAGAACATGACGCAGCAGGCAGTCAACGATTCGTCGGCGAACGGCTTCCGCCGCTCCCTTGGCCTCCTCGACGGCACCATGCTCGTCGCCGGTTCCATGATCGGTTCGGGCATCTTCATCGTCAGCGCCGACATCGTGCGCACGACGGGTTCGGCGGGTTACCTGATCCTGGTCTGGCTGATCTCGGGCTTTATGACGGTCGCCGGCGCGCTGAGCTATGCGGAGTTCGCCGGCATGTTTCCGAAGGCCGGCGGGCAATACGTCTATCTGCGCGAAGCCTGGGGGAGGCTGCCGGCCTTCCTCTATGGCTGGTCGTTCTTCGCGGTGATCCAGACCGGGTCCATCGCCGCGGTCGGCGTGGCGTTCGCGAAGTTCACCGCCTATCTCGTGCCGTCGCTCGGCGATGCCAATGTGCTGCTGCAGGTGGGCGGATTCCGCCTGACGGCGGCGCAGCTCGTGTCTATCGCCGTCGTGCTCGCGCTGACCTTCGTCAATGCGCGCGGTGTGAACTATGGAAGATGGATACAAACGGTATTCACGCTGGCGAAGATCGGCGCGCTGCTCGCGCTGATCGGTTTCGGCCTGCTGCTCGGCGCCAATGCGGAGGTCTGGCAGGCGAACTGGGCGCAGGCCTGGCAGCGCACCGCGGCGACGCCGGAAGGACTTGCACTCGCGCTGCTGCCGGCGATTGCGGTGTCGATGGTCGGCGCGCTGTTCTCGTCGGACTCCTGGCACAGCGCGGCATCCGTCGCCGACGAGATCCGCAATCCTCGGCGCAACGTCGGACTGAGCCTGTTCCTCGGCACCGTGCTGGTCTGCAGTCTTTATCTCGTCGCGAACCTCATGTACCTCGCCGTGCTGCCGCTCGACGGCATCGCGCAGGCGGAATCCGATCGCGTCGGCGTGGCTGCGGCGCAGGCTGCGTTCGGGCCCTGGGGCACCGGGCTCATCGCCGTGCTGATCATGGTGTCGACCTTCGGCTGCGTGAACGGCCTGGTGCTCGCCGGTGCGCGCGTGTACTACAGCATGGCGCGCGACGGCCTGTTCTTCGCCCGTGCCGGTAGCCTCAATCGCAATGCCGTGCCGGGCTGGGGCCTGTGGCTGCAGGCGCTATGGGCCTGCGTGCTGTGCCTGTCCGGCCGCTACGGCGACCTGCTCGACTACGTCATCCTCGCCACGCTGATCTTCTACGTGCTGACCATCGCCGGCCTGTTCCGCCTGCGCCGCACGCGGCCCGACCTGGAGCGGCCGTACCGGGCCTTCGCCTATCCCGTGCTGCCGGCGTTGTACATCGTGTTCGCGAGCGCCGTCGGCGTGGGTCTGCTGATCTGGAAACCGGCGTATACCTGGCCGGGGCTGGTCATCGTGCTGCTCGGCGTGCCGGTGTTCTATCTGCTGCGCGGCCGGCCAGTCACTCCTCAACCGTAACCGCTGCAGACCGAATGGGCGCAGCGTTGCCGCGATCACCTGGCCTGGTCGCCGCTTCGGTACGCCTTCCACGCGGTGGCATGAAGCAATTCCAGTTGACCATTGTGAATATCCGGACGATTTGAAAATCGGGCTGGCGGGCGCGGGCTCGGGCGTGGCTCCGGAGAGCAGCAGGCCGCGGATCTGGTGCAAAAAGTGGCGATTGGAAATGTCCACTTGCTCGGCTAGGCTTGGCCGGCCTGAGGGCATCGCTGCGGTTGATCGCAGGGATGCGGCTTTGCAAGGCCGGGGCAAGGGTTCGCGGCGCGGTTGCCCGGTCCTGCTGCTCCGCTCCACGGCGGCGTTGCGCTCCTGCTTGTCGGGCGCGCCGCGGCTGCATTCCGAAGTGACCGAGGTGATCCCATGTCCAGCGAACTGCGGCAGCTAGTGATTGACGGTCAGACGATCTGGGTGGAGGTGGATTCCACGGTCCGCTCCGTACACGTCGGCCGGCCGGGTCAGGGTATAGAAAAAACCGTCAATACCAGTGCAGGAGGCGTGGTGCTGGCCACGGTCGCGACAGCCGTCGCGCAAGCCGATATCACACGAACGCTGGTCGCGCTGATCACCCCGGTGCACGCGGCGCTGGCACAGATGCGTCCCGAAGAGGTGTCCGTCGAGCTGTCCTTGGGCTTGAAGGGCGAGGTAGGGGTTTTTGTCGCCAAGAGCGAAGCCAGCGCGGCGATCAAGGTTACGGCGAAGTGGAAATTTGGTCAGGCTGATGCGAAGGCTGAGGCTCCGGCGCAGGAACAGCAGGGCCACGAGGGATAAGCAGGATGGTTGCGCATATACGCAACGCGCTGGTCAGTCTGCATTCGCACCCGACGGATGATGGCGTCGAGCACTTCCTTTGCAGCGGCGTGCTGATCGCTTCGGGTGTCGTGCTGACGGTCGGTCATGTATTCGATGATTTTGCGCCGGAGTGTTTGTGGGTAAGGCCACAGGTGAACCGCAGTCCGGCGGTGCCTATTCATGGCGAGGTTCACCGTCACTCCACCCTTGATGCTGCCTGGTTCCAACTGGAGAGCCATCCTGAGCATGCAGAGCCGTTACTGATCGATGGCTACAGCTCGCTTCGGTCCGGCGTCGACCACTCGTTGTATGCGTATTTCGAAAACGCGCTGCACAACGCACTTACGCGGCGCGTTGTCACCTTTGATGCGCAGCGGAGCTGGTATACAACAGAGCCTTTGCATCAGCGCGGCATGAGCGGCGGTGCCCTGTGCCACGACGGTGCGCTGTGGGGCCTGCTGTTCGCCCGCTATACGGATATCAGTGACAACCGCGGCTGTGTGCTGGGCATGCATCAGCTCTGGGACGGGTTTCTCGAGAATGTTTCCGGCATCCGCCGCCGTGGGGACGCGCCGCAGGGGGCGGGGTCCACCACGGCGCCGATGGTCACGCATGCGGCTGCATCCGCGACGGCGGCTGTGGCCACGCATGCGGCGGAGATTGACGCGCTGCGCCGCATAGTCCGTGCGCTGTTCTCGGCGCCGCCACTGCGTGACTGGGACTGGGTCCGGCCGCTGGATGACAGCATTCCGCGGCGCTTGCACGAGATCCTGGGCGCGACCGGCCGTGATCGTGGCGAACAGGTCGTGGACTGGGTTGTGGCACTGACCGACGCCATCAACGACGCGGTGAAATACCAACGGCTGTCGCTGGTGGCTCCGACACAGGAATTCGTCCACGAGAGACTGCTGCAGGCTATGGGCAAGGCCGCGCGCCTGTGCCTGGATCCGGCGCAACTGGCCGGCCTGCGGGCGCTGCAGCAGTGGCTGGAGGTGCCCGCTGCAACTCCCGAGGGCGCCCTTGTCGCGGTTCGCAGCGAACCGCATCACGGCTGGCAGGCGGTCCGTGGCGAGCAGGATGCGCCTACCGTCAATGACCGCTATGCCTGCTCCTTTGTCGAGGGCGGCGTCGGCGATGACGCGAACTACGTCCTCCTCAGCGCCATTGTTTCGTTACGCTCCCGGGAAAATCCGACCGGGGAGAGAATTGAGTTGAAAGAGGCTGACCACGCACGCTGCCGGCGCTGGCGACAGTTCCTGACCGACGAGCACAAGCGTGGCCGCGGCCGCTGCCTGGTCGTGGGCGATGCGTATCGCGGCGCTCTGGCACCGGGCACGGTCGCCTTTCTGGGAGGATTTGGCGTGGCGGTCGTGGTGTTGCTGGGCGGCGGGGACAGCCTGTTCTTGCTTGACGAAGACCTACTTCTCGGCCGCATTCAAGGGTTTCTGCACAGTTTCGAAGACTTCGGGCACTGGAAAACCAAGAATGATTCCTGACTACGCCGACTCCGTCTTACCCCTGCCCGCAATGGCCTCCTGGCCGGCGACACAGCATCTGTTCGACACGACGCAGCGCGATGCACTGCGCGCCGCCGAGGCCGCGGGGCGGCCGTTGCTGGTCCGCGGCGATCCGGGCACGGGCAAGAGCCAGCTGGCGCATGCGGCGGCGTTTGCCAGCGGGCGCGCGTTCCTGCCCCTGGTGGTGGACTCGCGCACCGAGGCCACCGACCTGCTCTGGCGCTTCGATGCGATCGCCCGGCTCGCCGACGCGCATCTGTGTGCGGTGCCCGGCGCGAAGGTGCCCGAGGGGCTGGCCACGGCGCACTATGTGCGCCCGGGGCCGCTGTGGTGGGCCTTTGCCTGGGGGGATGCGGAAAAAGCGTGCGCCCAGTTGCGCTCGCCCGAAGATGCGCCGGAGACGCCGCCGGGATGGAAGCCTGCCAACGGCTGCGTGGTGCTGATCGACGAAATCGACAAGGCCGAGGCCGAGCTGCCCAATGGTCTGCTCGAAGCCCTGGGCAATGGCCAGTTTGCGGTGTCGGCGCTGTCGGGCA
>JAAFHE010000260.1:4451-6111 GCA_013298265.1 Lysobacterales bacterium
CCTGGTGCTGACCCTGAAACTGCCCGAGGGGCCGGCGCTGAAAGACTATCTGGTCGATCGCGGCCGCCTGCACGGCGGCGAATGGGCGGCGGACAACGCTGAGCTGCTGGGGCAGGCTGCTGATCTTCTGCTGGAAGACCGCCTGGCCGCGCAGTCGGCCGGGGTCTATGCGCCCGGTCCGGCGGAATACCTGGACCTGCTGCGCGCCCTGGCCCGGGTCGGTGGCAAGGATCCGGCCGGTTTGCTGCTGCGCCTGCGCGAATTTGTCTTCCAGAAGCAGCCGCGCGGCGAATGAATACGGCAGCCGCGCTGCACGGCCGTGCCGCGCTGGGGCGAGCCGACCTGGTGCTGCTGCTGGCTGAGGGCATGCTGCCCACGCCGGCGGCGGCGCTATGCGGGTTTGTGCCGCGGCCCCGGGAGGCAATCCCGGAGCCTGAGCCTTGGGACATTCAACTGCCTCCGGACCCGGCGCCCGCGGCGCCCGCAGCCAGTCCGCCGGCGTCGATACCGGCCAGGCTGCGCGCGCCGCATTTCCAGGTCACCCAGGCCGAAGTCGCCGCCGGCGACGGTGAAGGCGTTGCGCAACTGGCCGACGGCAAGGCGCTCACGACGCTGCCCGAGTCCGATCCGGCCCAGTCGCCGCCCGCGCTGGTGCCCCTATGGCCCGAGGGGGCGCTGCGGCGCCTGCTGCGCCGCAGCCTGCGCGCGCCGCTGGCCACGGCGCAACTGGACCCCCGGCGCTGGATAACCCAGGTCTGCCGCGGCGAGCCTCTGCCGGCCCGCCCGCCGCTGCGCTACCGCCCGAGCTGGCGCGGCGCGACGGCCCTGTTCATTCACGCCAGCCACGCGCTGCGCGTGATCAATGCTGACTTGCAGGCGGTGGTGAGTCACGCCCTGCGCAGTTCCGCCGGTGTGGCCCGGGTCTACTGGCTCGACGAGGAAGGCCAGTGCTGGTCCGCCCAGTGGTGCGGTGAACGCAAGCCACCGCGCTGGCGGCGGGTCGGGTTTGCCGCCGCCGCGGCCAAGGCCGGCCATTGGCTGTGGCTGGGCGCGGCAGCGGCGCTGGAGCCGGCCGGCAGCGGGCGCTGGTGGCCGCGGCTGCGGCAGCATCGACAGCGTGGTGGTGGCGTGGTCTGGCTGCGCCCGGGGCCAGCCTTGTCACGCCCCTTGCGCGGCGTGCCGGTGCAGCGCTGGGAGCGGCCGCCGCTGCCGGGCGCACACACCGGCGATATGACCACGCTGCTCGCCGCCCTGGCCCTGGCCGTGCGTGTGGAGCCAGTCCTGCTGCGCGCGCTGCGCCGTGCCCTGGGTCTGCCGGTGCAGGCGGAAATCGAGGTCTGGTCGCACGCCGATGTGGCTGCCCATGAGGCGATGGCCTGCACCCTGAAAGCGGAACGCCTGGCGCACTATCGGAACCAGGCAAGGCAGTTGCCGGCAGCGCTGGGCCGGCGTCTGGCTGCACTGATTGCCGAGCATCACCGCCATCTGTCGCCGCTGATCCTCAACGAGGAGGCCGCGCTGGCCTTTGATCTGGTCGGGCCAAGCCCGGTGCTGGCCGGCGACGAGGACGATCCGGGCGACTGGCGTCGCGTGGCCAGCACCCTGTACCAGGGTAGCCCGCTTAGCTCGGAGCTGGCGGCGTATGTCCAGCGGACGGGCC
>JAAFHE010000261.1 GCA_013298265.1 Lysobacterales bacterium
CCGTACCGGCAACGCACCGAGCAACGCCTCGGTCACCGTCGCGATCGTGCACACCTACCAGGGTGACCTGAAGGTCGATCTCGTCGCGCCGGATGGCTCGCTGTACAACATCCACAACCGCACCGGCGGCGACACGGACAACATCAACAAGACAGTGCCGTTGAACCTGTCCAGCGAACTGCTCAACGGTACCTGGAGACTGCGTGTCAACGACAACGGTGCGGGCGACATCGGCCGGATCGACAGCTGGTCGATTACATTCTGATCCGGCGCTATCCGGCGCAGAAGTCCTGGCACTACAGCAACACCATCCCCACCCAACCCTCCGGCCCATTGGGCGTTCAGGACGATGAGAACCTTCGGTTCTGAGCCATCGTCCTTCACCCCCTTGAAGGGGAGGGCTGAAAGCGAGCCGGGCCTGCTGGAAGCCCTCCCTTTGAAGGGGAGGGCTCAAAAGCGAATCGGGGCCTGCTGGAAGCCCTCCCCTTCAAGGGAAGGGTTTGGGTGGGGATGGTGTATTGCTCGTCTCCCGCAATCCGCAATGGAGCGCGACGGAGATGCCGGAGCTTCGAACTGCATGAGTGAAACGTCAGACAGCAAGCTTTCCGATCTGACCGTCGTTGCGAGACGCAACGTTACGGCGTGGCCCAGCTTGGCGCCTGCGATGCGCTGACCAGACGCGCGCGATCACGTTCGGCCGGATTCATCCACAGGTCTGATGCGCCGCGCATGCCGCTCGCGGCGAGCAAGCGCAGGCGTCGCTCGTCGGGGCAGCGTGGCGCGGCTGCATTTGCGTCCATGAGGCTGTGCACAAGCAGTTCGCCCAGCACGTCGCCGTGGGCGCGCGTGTCGCTGTGCAGTGCTTCGAGTTCCCGGGCGGCCCGTTCGATCTCCCCGCGCGACTGGGCGATCAGCGCGCGCACCGTGCGTGTGCGCCGACGCTCATGCCAATAGTCAGGCGGCAGCATGTTCTCGACGAGTGCGACTTCGCGCTCCGCGGCGTCCGTGTGACCTTCCGCCAGGGCGATTTCGGCGCGCGTGACGCGCAGATTCGCCTCGATCATGCGATAGCCCGAATCCTTGATCAGTGGCAGGGTGCGGTTGATGATCGTACTGGCGGTTTCGAAATCGCCGACGCGCGCGAGCAGCGGCGCGACTTCCATCGCGAATCCCCAGCGGTCCGGCTCCACGCGCGTGTCCTGCGCCGGCGTCAGCAGCGGGGCCAGCAGGCGGCGCGCTTCGGCGACATCGCCGGCCTGGATCGCGAGCTCCGCGTCGCCGAGGTCGGCGAACTGGTTCAGTGCCGGATTGCCGGCCGTGCGGCAGCTGCGGAATTCCGAGCGCGCGCCCGCCGTGCGCCCCTGCAGCATGCGGATGGTCGCGCGGATGCAATTGAGCGACGCCGTGCTCTGCGGAGGGCTGTCGCCGGTCGTTTCGCGCAGCCGGCTCTCCGTCGACTCCACCGCGAGCAGCGCACCGTCGAGGTCGCCGCGCAGGTATTGCAGTCGCGCGCGGTTGAATCCTGTCGCGTAGGCCATGGCACCTTGCTGCGGCTCGCCATCGAGCAGCTTGAGGCGCTTCTCGAGCGCCGTGAAATCCAGGCGTAGTGTGTCCTGTTGCAACAGGTGCAGGTCGATGCGGCGGCGCTCGATAGTGTTGCCGGCAGACTCGGCGATAGCCTCCGCCTGTGCGAAGCGCCGGTCTGCTTCGCGCGCTTCGCCATCGCGGTAATGCGCGAGCGCGACCCGGCGCAGGGCGTCAACCTCTGCGGCGCTGTTGCCGGCGGTGCGCGCTTCGGCCAGTAGCTGGTTGAGCATGCTCTCCGGAGCGGCTGGCGTGCCGCGCTCGAGTTCTGCGCGCAGGCGCGCGTCGAGCAGGCCGAGGCGATCGCCGCTGGCGGCGAAACCCTGTTCGGCCTCACGCAGCAGGTCGCCGACCTGCGCGTCGCCGCTGGCACTGCGCGCCTCGGCCAGCGCCAGCGCGGCCAGCGCGCGCTCGTGCTCCCAGCCCATCGTCTGCGCCAATTCCCGCGCCTGCGTGGCGCTGGCGGCGGCGGCGTGGTAGTCACGGTTGGCGATGCCGGTTTCGGCACGTTCGATCAGCCACTCGATGGCCTGCGCGGGAACCGGAGGCACGGCCGCGCCGATGCGTTCGGCCGCTTCGCGGCTGCGACCGGCGCGACGCAGGCTGGCCGCTTCGGCGGGGCGGTAGCCCGCGCCATCGGCGACGGTTTTTTGCAAAGCGGCATAGGCGGCCGCTGCGGCGGCGTAGTCCTGCCGTATCACGAATGCTTCCGCTTGCACCGGTTCGCGCAAAGAAGCCGGCAGGCTGTCGATCCAGCCCGTCGCGCGGCCGAGTTCCGCCTGCGCCGCGCCCTGCTGGCCGAGCCGTGTCAGACACCGCGCGAGACGGAAGCGCGCAAAGCCCGTCGCGGGCGCGGCGGTAAGCACCGTGGTGTAGGCGCGGACCGCGTCGTGCCAGCGATGCTGCTGCTCCGCTTCGAATCCTTCGGACAACTGCTGCGCCGCCGGCGGATCCAGGTTCAGTGTCGGGGCGTGGTTCTCATCGGTCGTCGCCAGGCGCGCGAACACGTCTGCGCTGACCGCGCTGATCGCCGCGACCAGGTGCGCACTGTCCGCGCGCCGGACAATGGCCGCCTGCGGGGTGGGGCCGCGGAAATGCGCCGACACCCGCCATTCGCTGTCTTGCACCGGCGCGCCGACTTCCAGCAGCACGATGGTTTCGTTGCCGTCGGCGACGCTCTCCGACGGCGTCCTGAGGATGACGTGCGGCGCACTGCTCAGTTGCCAGCTCAGCCAGTGCTGCAACAGCTGCGCCGGCCAGCGCAGGTTTTCGGGCAGGCTCGGGTCGGTCGTCGCCACGAGTACGACGTGGGTCGGCGCCACGCCGCGGCTGCCCGCGCCGAGCAGGCCTCCGGTCAGCAGCATCAGACTCAGGCAGGCCGCCGCGGTCGCCAGCGTCAAGGCCCAGCCGCGCGGGATCGTCGATACGGGCCGAGCAGTGACGGTGCGGGCCGGCACCTCCGGCTGTACCGTGTCGGTCACCGCGCCCGCACTGGCGGTGTCGATAACTATGGCCTCGACCTCCGGCGCTGCGACTGCCGTCGGCTCGTCGGCGGACACCAGCTCGAATTCCAGCGTCGGCGGCGGATCGAAAATGTAACCTTTCTTGGATACCGTACGTATCCATTGCTTGGCCGCGCCGCCGAGTGCACGGCGCAACAGCCAGATCGACGTGGTGAGGTTGGCGTCCTCCACGACGGCGCCGCGCCAGACTCGGCGGAAGATCGCGTCGCGCGTATGCAGCACGCGTGGTTCGCTCAGGAACAGCAGCAGCAGGTCGAAGCAGCGCGGGTTCAGTTCGTAAGCGACGCCGGAGCGGCTCACACAGCGATAGCGCGGATCGATTTCGATCTCGCCCAGACGGACCAGCCGTGTGTCGGCAGGCCAGGGAAGCGTTTGTACGTCGGCCATGCTCTTACCCTTGCGAGGGGCTTGCGCCGTCAACCGCCGACGGTACTACCGCGGCGGCCTGCTATTTGGTGACGAAATCTGCAACTTCCTGCCGTGCGCAGCCGCCGGCAACCCCGGCCGAACGCGCGGCATCTATACGCAGTCACGCGCGTTTGTCACGCAGGTGTTCAGCGCGTTGTGCTATGCAGCAACCCGTGCAGACTGGCTGGTACGCAGGAAGAAGAACGCAATGCGGTCTGTTGCCGGCCACTTTACTCGGCCACAGCGCCACGCGCGTGCTGCGCTGCAGTACGCGCGCCAGTCCTTTGGGAGCCCCCCCGGGCACCGAGCGATAGTCGCTCAGGTCTTAGCAATATATCGATTAAGTTATTAGCCTCCGCGCGCAAGTGTTGTCTAACGACGAAAAGGCATATCGCTAGTCAAAAATAATATTAAGCAACAAATGGTGGCGAGGCGGCGGCTGTGCGCCGGTGCGCTGATCTGGCAGCGTGTGCGCGGACGTCTTGGGCAACAGCGGCCTCATCCTCGCCAGGGACGTGCCGATCGGTGCGGACGAACATGCGTGCGGCCTGCTGGGTTCGGCACCAAAAGCGGCGCGCGCAGATCTTCGGGGCGATCACGCTGACGTCCGCACTCAAGGCAGCCTGGTTGTCAACTGCGCCGATCGCGCTGACCGTGCGATGCTCGTGGTCTCGGCCACACGATCAAGAAGCACTTCAAGGGCAGCCCGGATTCCTCACACCCATTCGTAGCCAGGCGGTCGAGACGCCGTCCTGATGCGCGGCGGACTGAGTGACGGCGAAGGCATAGTCGACACTACGTCGAGCCGACACGGGGGAGCAGCGCGCGTCGGGGCGAACGTATCGGTGGCCGCAATAGCAGCGATGCGAGAAAAACGGGTCAGGCAGTCCGTCTACCCATTCACTTGCTGACGTGTGCGGGCGGCCTGCGGCGTCGAAACACCACCGGGACGGAGGAACCGTCCCGGCAGCGCGTGTACTCGTGGTGTCCGGTGCTCAGGTCAGGACGGACATGTCGATGGAGAATACATCCGAGGGGTTGCTCTGCTTCCACCAGTCGGCCCAGGCGTTGCCGAAGCCGAGCACCTTGTCGACCATGATGTAGTCGACGCGCATCAGGTTCACCACCGAAATCGATATCTCGCCAGTCAGCACGGAATTCGTCTTCCACACGGCGTCTGCGGCGAACTGCAGGGAGCTCGTGGAAATGACCGGAAACGTGCTCGTGTCGATCAGGCCGTTCCAGCCGCGGCTGTCATTGATCTGCGAGGGGTCGGTGGTATTGCCGTCGAACGGTGTGTTCTGCGCGTAGATCCAGTTCGCCGCCGTTTGCTGTGTGATGTACCAGTCGGTGATGTTCTCCGTCACCGAGTTGGAATAGGTGTAGCTCGCGTTGCCGCCGGCGCCGCCGGTTCCGGCATTGAAGCCCACGGTCACCGACGATCCGGTGGTTACGGTGCTGACGTCGTTGGTGTTGCTGGGCGTGCTCTGGTACCAGTACAGCGACGCGGGAGGGTTGAACGTCGGGCAGATCGAGCCCAGCGTCCAGCCGCAGCTCGTATCGGTTTTCGAAGCCATGCCGTTGTTCTGGTAGATACCGCGTTCCTGCAGGCCGAGGAACTGGAACGAACCGCTCTGGGTAGCGTTGTTGAGCGCGCCCTGGAAGGTATACGTGAGGTTGGTGGAGATGGTCCGCGACGGCGGCGGCCCAAGATCGGCTTCGCTGTTGTAAGACCCGCTCGCGGTGAACGAGTGCGACCGCGAATAAATCCACGTATACCAAATGAGGCCGTCCGGCGGTGTGTTCGCTTCATCGGTCGCGACGGCCGCCATCTTGAGCGAGCCGACAAAGAAATCGAGATCCTCGTCGGTCATCGGCAGGGTTTCGATCTGATTCTCGTAGACCACCTGGCTCGTCGCCGGCTGCAGCGTCCCCTGTTCCTGGTTGCCGCTGCCGCTGGCGCAGTACAGGCTCGCCGGCGCAGTGCTGTCGCCGACTTCGCTGATGTAGCAGCGCACGCCGCCGCCGCCGCGCTTCACGACTCGGTAGCCGCGACTGGTGCCATGCGAGCGGAAGCCGATGTGGCCGGCCAGCGCCTTCTTGTGATCGTCACCTGCATCGAGCAGCAGCAGTGCAGCCCCGGCATCGAGCGCGGGGAAGCCGAGCGGCACGTCGGATGCGGGACAGGTAAGCGCGTCGATCACCAGCACGTCGTCGGACGACAACGCCGTGTCAGCGGTATAGGGCGTGGGCGTGGTGTCCGCCGCGACCCGGGCGTAGACGGGATTGGTGATGGCACCGTTGCTGAGCGTGTAAATCGGCACAAATAGTCTCCTCGATGGTCGACGAAAGAGGGGGGTGATGCGGGGCGCGTGCCGCCGGTACGCACTACGGATTTCTCCACAACGTGGGCGGCCGCTAACTGGCAAGAGCGAAGTCTGGGCACGGTTCCTATCACCGCCCGCGATCGTCGCAAGACGGCATGCTGCGACCTTGAGGTACGGCGTACTGCATCGGCAGCGCGTAGCTCGAATGGCACTGACTTAAGCTCAGCATCCCGATTTTCGTCATTCC
>JAAFHE010000262.1:0-2994 GCA_013298265.1 Lysobacterales bacterium
GAGCGACGCGGAACAGGCGCAGATTCCGAGTATCGCCAATGAGCCGCGTTTCGCGGCGCTACCGCCAGCCCGGATCAGCAAGACGCCAGGGCACTTTTCCACCGCCGACACGGCGATAGATCACGATGGCCTGTGGCGACAGATTCACGCGCCGACGACGGCAAGCTCGAGGGTTTGTTCGGATGCCGTGGCGAACTCAAAGAAGAGACGCGCACATCAGGTTGGCGCCAGCCCCGGCGCCGCGTTCCGTCCGGCGCGCGTGCGGTTTTTTTGGACTATAGCCAGTGCATGCTTGCGATCGAGTTTGCCATTGCTCGACTTGGGCAACGAATCCAGCCAGTTGAACTCGCTCGGAATCATGTAGCTGTTCAACTTGCGCGACAGAAAAGACTTCAGCTCGCGCGCGTCTGTGGGCGTCCCGGACACGAATGCCGCGAGTTTCTTGCTTCCGTCGACTTCGACGACGATCACGGCCGCTTCGTCGATCGCCTCGTGCGACATCAGCACTGCTTCGATCTCGCCGAGTTCGATGCGATACCCGCGAACCTTGACCTGGCTGTCAAAACGCCCGTGAAACTCGAACTCGCCATCCGTGAGCTCGCGCGCGATGTCGCCGGTCTTGTACAGACGCGGTCCTCGGATGTGCGGGAAGCGATTTTCGACGAACGCCTTGGCGGTCAATTCAGGTGCTTTGTAATAGCCGGCAGCGAGCCGGATGCCGGCGATGCACAGCTCACCGAGTTCACCCTTCGCTGCAAGTTCGCCGTTCTCGTCGACGACGAGCATCTGTACGTCACTGCTGTCGGGTTTGCCGATCGGAATGATCATCACGTCTTCTTCGGGACGCGACTCGATAAGGTATTTCGAGACCGTTACGGATGCCTCGGTCGGGCCGTAGAGGTTGATGAGCTTGGTGCGCGGACCGTAGCGGTCGATCCATTGACGCACGAACGGCGCAGGGAGGGCTTCTCCGGCGCATGCGATCCAGCGCACGCGGTCGAACGTGGTGTCCTCGTCGCGCATCGCACGGATGAATTCGCCGAACATTGACGGCACGAAGTGAATGATCGTGATCTGCTGTTCCACGAGCCACGCGGCGAGCGCCCATGGGTTCTGCAGCAGGTTCTTGCTCGCCATGTACACCGTCGCGCCGGCGAACAGCGGCGAAAACAGTTCCGCCATCGACACATCGAAACAGCACGAGGCCATCTGCGAGCAACGGTCGCCCGGCTGCAGGGCGAGCGCCTGGCGCTCCCACTCGAAGCGGCTCGTATAGCCGTCGTGGCGCAGCGCGACGCCCTTGGGACGGCCGGTCGAACCCGAGGTGTAGAAGATGACCATGAGGTCGGTCGGTGCGACGACGACGTCGGGTGCCGCGGGTGATGCCGCGTCGAGTTCGCGGCGGCCAAGACGGCGATACGAAAGCCGTTCGTGCGCATCGGCGGCCACCTCGTCGAGAAACAGTATCGTCTTCAGCGTTGCCGGCGCCGCGCCGTCGAGAAACAGTTCCGGATAGTTGCCGGTGATGACGCCCGACTCGGTCACGAGCGTATCGACCTCGGCGTGGTCGAGGATGTAGCGCACGCGGTCGGCCGGGAATTCCGGATCGACCGGCACGTAGACGCCGCCGGCCTTGACGATGCCGAGCAGGCCGGCGAGCAGTCGCGGACCGCGCGTCGTCAGCAGTCCGACGCGCGTTCCGGTCTCGACGCCGTGCGCGCGCAGCGTATTGGCGATCTGGTTGGAAAGGCTGTCGAGTTCCGCATAGCTCAGCTGCTCGTCCTTGCCGACGACCGCCGGCAGATCCGGGGTCAGCGCCGCCTGGCGTACGAATACCGCGTGTGGCGTGTCACGAATCTGCGAATCCATCGGGATAGTGCCCCTCAATCACGGAAGCCATTTGCGCCAGCGTTCGGCAGGCAAGCAGTGCGTCTCGATCCAGCGTCTTGAGACTTCGCGAATACAGATGTGCGGCGAGACGGACTCGCTGCAGTGAATCGACGCCCAGATCGCCTTCCAGATCGAGGGAAAGTTCGTCGGGCGCAATCTCCAGGTGTAGCGTCCCGGCAGCTATGTCGAGTAGCTGCGTGGCGACTTTGCCAGTGTGGCTGGCGGATGCCGGTGACGCATCGGCGGAAATGCCTGCGGACGGCGCGGTCGGACGTGAGAAGATTTCCAGCTCCGCTGCGCAACGATCCAGGAAACGTTCGATCAGCTGGGCGTCGAAATACGGGCTGTCGAACACGAGAAACAGCGTCAGTTGTTCGCCGAAGATCAGGGACTGGCATTCGAGAGAACCGGCAGGATTTACCCCGCCCGTCCGGATGCGCGCGACCTCGACGTCCTTGCTCGCGGGGCCGAAGCGAGTATGTCCGAGATACGAGAAACACAGGTTGGAGCGCTTGGTGTCGGTGGCGCTGGCGGGCCTCTGTTCCGGAATCGTGCCTCCGACCAGCGGAACCTTTTTCGCCTGGTCCGCCAACACCCGGGCTAGCGCGCGTTCGACACCCGAATTGAGTCTGATGTGAGCCTGTGCGTGAACCGCCGCAAGCACATCTTCGAATCGCGCATCGGGATCCGGAACTTCAAAATCGATGGGTGCGCACAGGGCGAAACCAGCCAGGACGCCATCGAACGCGGCGTCCGGATAGTTCGTGCCGCTGGTTGCCAGCTGTATGGCGACTTTTTCCGGGTGCGGATGAACTGCCAGGGTACGGAGAAACGCCGCCAGGATCACGGAGTTCATCGAGCAGTTCAGCTCGGCCGTTTTCTTTTGCAGCGCGGAAGTCGCTTTCTCGTTCAGTGCGCGGGAGCGGACCTCGAATCGCCGTTCGGATACCGACGCCTTGCTCCGATTGGGATTCCACAGACACAAGCTGGAATACTCGGGCGGCCTTTCCAGTTCGTCCTTGACGAGTGCGAGCTCCTCGGCCGTCGGCTGGTAGCGGCTGACCAGCGCCAGCCTGCCGGCGTACTCCGCGGCGCTGATGGCGG
>JAAFHE010000262.1:3004-6084 GCA_013298265.1 Lysobacterales bacterium
GGCCAGACGGGCCGTGTAGATCTCGAGAAACTCTCCGAGCAGCATGACCTCGCCGAGCGCGTCCGCTATCGTGTGGTCGCTGGCGAAGAACAGGTGCAGTTCGTCATCAGCGACGCACAGCAACGAGAAATGGTGCAGTGGCCAGCGGTCGAAATGCCATTCCAGGTGACCCAGTCGCTGGAATTCACGACGGACGCACCGTTCCTGCTCGTCTCTGGCGAGTCCTCGCAGGTCTTCCAACGTCATGTCTGGCGGCGGCACGTTCTCCAGAATCGATGCGCGGCCGGCGCTGAGCCTCGTCGCATGCTTCGGAATCTCCAGACACAGGCGCAAGCCCGGATGGCGCTCAACGAGTTCCCCCCAGGTTGCCTGCGCGGCGTCCGGGTCGAACGCGCTGCGGAACTGGATTGCCATGCAAATGCCCAGCGCGTCCCGCGGCTTGTTGCAGAGCAGCCTGAAGTACTGGTGGTCGAGCAGCGGGGCAGAGTGGCGAACGGCGTCGTCGGGAACGGGCTGCTGGTAGACGCGCGGATCGCTGCGGCGGTTTTCTATGAGCTTGAGGCCTGAACTCGACATGCGGGGGGCTCGAACTTACGGTGGGGGACGACCTTGCAGGTCGGAGCAGCCATCAGTAATTCTCCACTTGAGGCCGTGGTGTCGTTGACTCGTCCGCCACTTCGGCCCCCGTCCGGATGTCGGCGGGAGGATATAGCAGAGACTTTGGCAGCAACAAGGCCTTTGAATGGATGCGCGGCGCACCCCGCCGAGCGACGCGGCAGCGATCAGGGGCTTCGTGGAGGGGATCGGCGTCCGAGCACCGCGTTCAGAGCTCGACCGATGTCGCGGACAGCGGGCCGGTGATATGCGGCAGAGCCGGTTGCAGGACGAGGCGCAGAGCGTTCGCGGCGCGCTGTTCCGGGCACGGCGACAGCAGGTAGTCAGGGCTGGGCTGCAGTTGCCAGAACGTCCAGCGCTGCGGCGCCTCGTCGAGGTCGGTGCCGAGTACGACGGTCGCTTCCGAAGAGTACGAGAACGTGAGCCTGTCCAGCGGAATCGACAGCTCCATGCCGCGCACCTTGATGCAGGACACCTTTGGCCTTCCGTACTCGAGAAAACGGTGTCGCTGTCGCGTCGGTTTCAGCGTGCGGAATTCGCTTGCGTTATCGCCGGAAAAGAACCGATCGGCGATATCGATCGGCCCTGTACGCGATGTCACGTATTCGACATCCACGCCGACGGCAGCTTCGCGGGTTAGTGCGAGCGCGATGGGGCTGTGGGTGTGCGAGCGGTTGAAGTGCAGCGCGCAGGCGTTGCAGGCCGGCCCTCGTCGTTCACCGCGAACTGCCAATCGGCAGTCGGTATCCGCAGGTAGTGCGACAGTGTCGAGTGAACCAATGCCCGCGTGACCAGGCAACGTAGGTGATAGCGCTCGAAATGGAAGCGCGCCATCTGTACGTGTTCCTTGTCGGTCAGCAACTCGCGACAGCTGCCTGGCGGTTTCGAACCGGCGAACCGATCGTAGTACGCCAGCTACAGGCGCACTTCCCCGGTACGAGCGTGAGCATCCGTCAGTCGTCCAGGATTGCCGTGAGTTGTTTTGCTGCTATGCGTTCTTCGTGGGGGTAGCCGAAGGCGTTGTTGATATAGATGACGCCGTCGATCAGCCGTTGGCGATTGATATGGCTGTGTCCATAGACGTGCATCTGCGATTTCAGGCGGCGCAACTGCGTGTCTATGTGCGTCGAACCGAGCACCGGGAAGAGCATGCGGTGCTCGGCGGGAAGCGAACTCGGCAGAAGGTCGATCCTTGGCACGAAGTGCGAGAAGGTGATCACGCGCGCAACGTCCTCCGGCACGCGGGTCTGGTTCAACGCGCTGAAGTGCAGGCTGATATCCTCGGGTGCGAACCCATCGGGCCAGCGGCAGGCGACGAAGTCCATCCAGGCGGCGCGCAAGGTGTCGCTGGGTGCGCCGAACGTATAGTCGTACCAGCTGAACAGTGGCACGATGTAGAGCGAGCCGCGGAGGAAAGGCTGCATCGACACACCGGCGTCTTCCGCAACGACGGCCACTTCGCGGAACTTGTCGAAGGAGGTCTTGCCCGGCGTGTCGCGCAGTACCCACAGATCGTGGTTGCCGGGCACGAACAGGACCTGCCTGAAGCATCGTGCGAACTGATGCAGGCAGCGGCTCAGCGCGGACAGCCGGTCGCTGACGTCTCCCGCGAGGATCAGAACGTCGTCGCGGTAGTCGGCGGTCGAGAGATTTTCCACCCAGCGCGCATTGCTGTCGTAATCGACGTGTATATCGGAAAGTGCGAAGACGCGCATCGCGGACAACAGTCACAAGGCCGGCATGGAACATGGAGTCTATCAAGCTGGCGCAAGCCCGCGGACGCCGATGTCCCGATCCGTGTGCTCGCCGTGAGCTGAGTTGTGTTCGCGCGGTCGGCTTTCGCGCGGTCGGCTGTTGTGTTGAGGTGGCGCAGGCCGGCAAACCAGGCACTTCCGACGCTAGAACGCTGCACGCCGGCAGACTTATTCACGGTGCGGAAAATAGGGGCAACTACAGGTTTCTGGACATTGCGATACTCGTCGAGACGGTGATAGAGTCATCGAGCCGCGACCGACGACACGTCGTTTGCGAAGTGACGATGCCGGGGGCGTTTCGTCAATCTGCAACATCTGAGTGAGCTGGCAGTTTCTGCATGCCGCTGGGTCATGGATGCGATCCGGTAGCAGGCAGGATATCGTCGTGTGAAAGTTAGCTAGGGGGTGGTCGATGGTGGCGTTTGTTTTTCCCGGCCAGGGATCGCAGAAGCGTGGCATGGGAGAGGAGCTTTTCGATCTCAAGGAGTACGTGGCGGCCGAGCGGGAAATCGACGAGCTTGTCGGTTATTCGATGCGCAGGCTGTGCAAGGAAGACCCGCAAGATCAGCTGAAAGATACTCGCTACACACAGCCGAGCCTATACGTCGTCAACTGGCTCTACCTGTTGAAGCACACGCTCGCTTTCGGAGGTCCGACCCACGTTGCTGGTCACAGCCTCGGCGAATACAACGCGCTGCTCGCTGCGGGAGG
>JAAFHE010000263.1 GCA_013298265.1 Lysobacterales bacterium
GCGGTGACGTAGGCGATGCGCGTCCAGAATGCGCCACGCACACCGGTGATCTTTTCGTAGATCAGGTCGGCGACCTGATGGCCGACCCCACGCAGGTCGCTGCGCTGGCCGGTGATGGCCAGGCCAAGCAGCCGCTCCTGTTTGGGCACGTCGTACAGTTCAAACTCGACCCGCATCGCGCCGCCCTCGGCATCGGTCACGCGGCCGACCACAACGTAGGCCTGCTTGAGCAGGTTCCAGGTCGGGAACTTGATGTCGCCGCCGCGGGACGGGAATTCGACGACATCCTTCTTGTCCAGCGCCTTGAACTTGCCGGAGCGCGCGAGATCCATGCGCACGACGTCGGACACATCCGTTTCGGCCGGCGCACCGACACCTTCGAATGCGAACGGAACGACGGTGATCGGCAGGGCGGAGCCCGTACCGTCCTTGATCACGATGGTTGGAACATCACTGCTGAGGCCTGGGCCGGAAGCGGGGCTTTGTGCCTGTGCGGCCGTGCCGAGCAGGCACAGCAGCAGGCTGGCAAATCGGGTGATGGAATTGGCTGGCATATCGATCCTGCTCTAGTGACCGCTGTGTTTGAAAACGAGGTGTATGCGGCGCTGAAACACACGTTCAAAACCGGCATACGGTAACGGGGAGGCTTTGCGCACAGCGCGATCGAGAGCGTCGCGCGTGGCCGCATCAGCATTGCAATCGTCACCGAAGCTAACCTGAACGACTGCTCCGCCGTCAGCCTGGTCGATGCTCAGCGGGCAATGCAGGTCGGGCTGCGCCGAAGGCGGTTCTACCCAGGTGCGCATGATCGCCGCGTGGACGGTCTCGATGTAGGTCTGCATCGGCGCGGCCGGATCGGCCTGCGTACTGGCGGGCCACAGCAGTGCCAAGCCGAGCAGCGTACCAGGCCACGACGCAAGATCAGCCGTCATAGGTGAACTCGAAACGGATCTTGCGCCTGAACACCGACTCGTAGCCCGCGTAGGGCAGCGGCGACGCGCGGCGCGGCGCCTGCTCCAGCGTCGCTCGCGTCGCCGCATCGCCATTGCACGGGTTGACGACCACAGCCTGGATCACGTCGCCACCGATGATCTGCGTGATCTCCAGCGTGCAGCGCAGGCCGGGCGGCGTAGTGTCCGGACGCAGCCAAGCGGCCGTGACGGCGCTCTGGATCGCGGCGTAATACTCGGCCTCGAGGCTCGCATCGGTGCCTTCCTGGCCGGTCTTGGCTTCCTCGGCGATCATCGCGGCGAGATGTTCCGCTTCCGCTTTCGCAGCGAGTTCGCGCGCCTTCTTGTCGCGCTGCTGCTGCTCTTTTTCTTCCTTGAGCTTCTTCTGCTTCTCGGCTTCGGCGGCCTGTTTCTCGGCCAGTTCGACCTGCTCTTTCTTCTTCAGCTCTTCCTGCAGCCTGGCGTCTTCCTCGGCCTTGAGCTGGGTCAGCTTGTCGGTGACTTTTTCCTGATCCTTCTTGTCTTCCTTGGGCGGCTCGGGCGCGGGCTCTTCGGCCTGCGGCTTGGGTTCCGGCGGTTTGGCCTCGACGGGTTTCGGCTTGGGCTTCACGGCCTTGGGCTTGGGCGCCTGCGCCGGGCCGACCAGGGTCGCCTCGATGATGGGACCGGGAATGCTCACCGCGACGGTCGAGCGCGTCCACCACAGGCTCACGCTGACGATGGCGAGGACCGCAAGATGTACGGCCAGCGAGTACAGCCACGGCCGCAGGGGATTTTCGTCGCTGGCCATGCGCAAGCTCAGTTGGCCTTGTCCTGGGGCGGCTGGCCCATCAAGCCGACCTTGGGCACGCCGGCGGCCTGCAGCAGCGCCATCGCGTCATAGACCTTGCTGTATTCCGCCTTGCCGTCGCCGGCGACGTAGACGGGCTGCTTGGGGTTCACGCGCACGAACGCGGCCATCTTGGTCTTCAGCACCTCGGCGCTGACCTCTTCGCGTTCGGCCTTGGGCAGGGTCAGGAACAGCTTGCCGGTCGGATCGACCGTGACCACGACCGGATCCTTGTCGACGTTGAGGCTCTTGGCGGCCTCGGATTCGGGCAGCTCGATGTCGACACCGAGGTTCAGCAGCGGCGCCGTGACCATGAAGATGATCAGCAGCACCAGCATCACGTCGATGTACGGCACGACGTTGATGTCGGACTTGAGCTTCTTGCGTTTGCGGCGGTGAGTTTGCATCAGCGACTCCAACGGTCGGGGTGAAAACGCGGGGTCGCGCTCACTCCTCGACGTGCGCCTGGCGCTGCAGGATGGACGAGAATTCTTCGGTGAAGGCTTCAAAACGCGTGGCGACGCGTTCGACCTTGTTGGAATAGCGGTTGTAGGCCCACGATGCGGGGATCGCGGCGATCAGGCCCATGGCCGTGGCAATCAGCGCTTCGGAAATGCCCGGCGCGACACTCGCGATCGTGGCCTCCTTCATGTTGGCCAGGCCCTGGAACGAAATCATGATGCCGTAGACCGTGCCGAGCAGGCCCACGTACGGGCTGATCGAACCGACGTTGGCGAGGAATTCGAGATTGCCTTCGAGGCGGTCAATCTCACGCGACTGGGCGACGCGCATCGAACGCTGCGCGCCTTCGAGCAAGGTACGCGGATCGACGCCGCGGCGCTGGCGCAGGCGCGCGAACTCGCGGAAACCGGCTTCGAAGATGCTCTCGATGCCACTGATCTGTTCGCCGCGACCGGTGACTTCGCGGAACAGCGCGGCCAGGTCGGCGCCGGACCAGAAGCGTTCCTCGAACTCGTTCGCGCTGCCCAGTGCCGTCTTCAGCATGGTGTGCTTGCGGAAGATGATCATCCACGACAGGAACGAGAAGGCGAGCAGGACGAGCATCACGAACTTGACGAACAGGCTCGCATGCAGCACGAGCTGCCAAAGATTCAGATCACCAGCGTTCATGCCTTGGAAATCTCCACAAACAGGTCGTCGGGAATGGGACGGGGACGAAAAGCGGCAGCATCGACACAGGCGGCTCTCACGCGCGCCTCGACCAGCGCAAGGCCATCGGCGGCACGCAGGATCTTCTGCTCGAACACCAGGCTGGCCGGGCGTCGCCCGGTCAATGCCACGGTGACATCCAGCAGATCGTCGAGTCGCGCCGGCTTGAGGAAGCCGATCGCCATGTCACGCACGACGAAGACGATGCCATTGTCCTTGCGCAGCGTCTCCTGCTCAATACCGAGATGGCGCAGGTATTCGCTGCGCGCGCGCTCGAGGAATCGCAGGTAGCTTGCGTGATACACAACCCCGCCCGCGTCGGTATCTTCCCAGTAAACCCGGATCGACCAGCGGAACTGGGCAGAAACCATCGACTCTTCCTTTCCTTCGCGGTTGGTGTTTCTGCGCGCAAAACGATGCGGCGAGCATAGCCGCGTTCGCCTGAACGCGGCGACACCCGGACTCAGCCGGGCTCGAACAGATCCGGCGGTGCGTCCGGCCGACGCGGCGGTTTCAGGCCGAAATGATGATAGGCGCGCGCGGTAACCATGCGCCCGCGCGCCGTGCGCACCAGATAGCCCTGCTGGATCAGGTAAGGCTCCAGCACGTCCTCGATCGTGCCGCGCTCCTCCGACAGCGCCGCGGCCAGCGAATCGGCGCCAACCGGACCACCATCGAAACTCTCCATGATGGTCTTGAGCAGGCGCCGGTCGAGCGCGTCGAAGCCTTCGGGATCGACCTTGAGCATTTCCATCGCGGCCCTGGCCACATCCAGCGTGATGGTGCCGCCGGCACGCACTTCGGCGTAGTCGCGGGCGCGGCGCAGCAGGCGGTTGGCGATGCGCGGCGTGCCGCGCGAGCGGCGCGCGATCTCCGCGGCGCCGACGGGATCACAGGCGATGCCGAGGATACGCGCGGAGCGGCGCACGATCGCGGCCAGCTCTTCGGGCGTGTAGAACTCCAGCCGTTGCACGATGCCGAAGCGGTCGCGCAACGGACTGGTCAGGAGACCCGCGCGCGTCGTCGCCCCGATCAGCGTGAACGGCGGCAGATCGAGCTTGATCGAGCGCGCCGCTGGCCCCTCGCCGATCATGATGTCGATCTGGAAGTCCTCCATCGCCGGATACAGCACTTCCTCGACCACGGGCGACAGACGATGGATTTCGTCGATGAACAGCACGTCGCGCGGCTGCAGGTTTGTCAGCAGCGCGGCTAGGTCGCCGGCGCGCTCGATCACCGGCCCCGATGTCGTGCGCAGGCTCACGCCGAGCTCGTTCGCGATGACGTGCGAGAGCGTCGTCTTGCCCAGGCCCGGCGGGCCGAAGATCAGCACATGATCCAGCGCTCCGCCACGCCGCCGCGCCGCCTCGATGTAGATGCCGAGCTGCTCGCGCGCGGCCTGCTGGCCAAGGTACTCGGACAGGCGCTGCGGGCGGATCGACGCCTCCAGCAGCTCGTCTTCGCGGGTGGAAGCGCCCGAGGTGACCCGGTCGTTCATATTTCCACCTGTGTACCCAGCTCGATCAGGCGGTTGCCGGGAATCTTGAAGAAGGCCGTGGCCGGCAAGGCATTGCGCTGCATGAAGGCAAATAGCTGGTCGCGCCACAGCGGCATGCCCGGCCGGTCCGTCGCAACGATGCTTTCGCGGCTCAGGAAGAACGTCGTATCCATCATGTCGAAGACCAGACCGACCTTCTCGCACTTGGCCAGCATGTCGGGCACGTCCGGATCCTCGGCGAAGCCGTAGCGCAGCGTGAGCTGGTGGAACTCGTGGCCCAGCGACACCAGTTCAATGCGTTCCTCGGGCTCCGCCGTCGGCGTTTCCAGCCACTCCACCGTCAGCACCACGTTCTGCTCGTGCAGCACCTTGTTGTGCTTGAGGTTGTGCAGCAGCGCATGCGGCACGGCCTCGGGCTGCGCGGTCAGGAATACGGCCTGCCCCGGCACGCGCAGCGGTGGATGCTCGGCGATGGATTCGATGAACGGCTTGAGCGCGAGGCCGGCCTGCTTGAGTTCGCGGATGACCAGCTCGCGCCCACGGCGCCAGGTCGCCATGACGGTGAACACGACCAGACCCAGTACCAGCGGGAACCATCCGCCGTGTTCCACTTTTCCAAGATTGGCGCCGAGGAAGGCGAGATCGATGAAGAGGAAAAGGCCACCGAGCGTGGCGACGTGCCAGCGTTTCCAGGCCCATATGCGCCGCGCCACGATCATGACCAGCACCGAGTCGATGGTCATGGTGCCGATGACAGCGATGCCGTAGGCCGCAGCGAGATTGGTCGAGCTGTGGAAACCGATCACGACGGCGATGGTGAGCACGAGCAGCACGCGGTTGAGCCAGGGCAGGTAGATCTGGCCCATGGTCTCGCGCGAGGTATGCACGACTTCCATGCGCGGCAGGTAACCCAGCTGTATCGCCTGTCGTGTCACCGAGAATGCGCCGGAGATCACCGCCTGCGACGCAATCACCGTGGCCAGCGTGGCCAGCGCGATCATCGGATACAGCAGCACCGGCGGCACCAGCAGGTAGAACGGGTTCGCCGCAGCGGCCGGATCGGCCAGCAGCAGCGCACCTTGCCCCATGTAGTTGAGCATCAGCGCCGGCAGCACGAACGCGAACCAGGCGCGACGGATCGGCCGCTTGCCGAAATGCCCCATGTCGGCGTACAGCGCTTCGGCACCGGTCAGGGCCAGGATGACCGAGGCCAGCGCGAAGAAGCCGACGCGGCCGTTCTCGATGAAGAACTCGACGGCGTAGTACGGATTCAGCGCCTCGAGCACCTGCGGCGCCTGCACGATCTTGCTGATGCCCAGCACCGCGAGGGCCAGGAACCAGATCACCATGATCGGCGCGAACACGCGCGCGACGCGCGCCGTACCGCTGCGCTGCAGCGAGAACAGCGCGATCAGCACCACCACCGCGATCGGCACCACGAAACGGTCCAGCGCCGGGGTCGCGACCTTGAGGCCTTCCACCGCGCTGAGCACCGACATCGCCGGCGTTATCACGCTGTCGCCAAAGAACAGCGCAGCGCCGAACAGACCCAGCACCATGATGATCCAGCGCGCGCGCGCGCTCGAACGCACGCCGCGGTGGGCCAGCGTGGTCAGCGCCATGATGCCGCCCTCG
>JAAFHE010000264.1 GCA_013298265.1 Lysobacterales bacterium
CGAGCGCCAGCAGCGCGAACGGGCGCACCTGCAGAGCTTTGTCGATCGCTTCAAGGCCAAGGCCAGCAAGGCGCGCCAAGCGCAAAGCCGCGTCAAGGCGCTGGAGCGCATGGTGGAGATCGCACCGATCCGCGCGGCCTCGTCGATTCGTTTCGAATTCCGCAAACCCGAAGCCTTGCCCTATCCACTGGCGCGCCTGGACAATGCTTCGGCCGGATATGCCGACCGCAATGTGCTTGAGAGCGTCAAGTTCGGGCTCGTGCCGGGCGACCGCATCGCCCTGCTCGGTGCCAACGGCGCCGGCAAGTCGACCCTGATCAAGCTGCTCTCCGGTGCCATTGAAAATCGCAGCGGCGAGCGCTTCGAAGCCAAGGGCCTTCGCATCGGTTACTTCGCCCAGCACCAGCTGGAAACGCTGGACCCCGCCGCGAGCGCGATCGAACATCTCAAGCGCCTTGATGACAAGCTCGGCGAGCAAGCCGCGCGCGATTTTCTCGGCGGCTTCGGTTTCGTTGGTGATCGCGCCCTGGAACCCGTGGCGCCGTTCTCCGGCGGCGAGAAAGCGCGCCTGTGTCTGGCGCTCGTCGTCTGGCAGCGCCCGAACCTGCTGCTGCTCGACGAGCCCACCAATCATCTGGACCTCGACATGCGCGAGGCGCTGACCGAAGCGCTCAACGATTTCGACGGCGCGGTCGTGCTGGTCGCGCACGATCGCGCGTTGATCCGCACCTGCTGCGAGACCCTGCTCCTCGTCGGTGCAGGACGTGTGCAGCCGTACGAGGGCGACCTCGAAGACTACGCCCGCATCGTGTTACGCCAGAACGCAGAAGCCGCCGCCGCCGCGGCACCGCTCACGGTTGCGGCACCCGCGCGCAAGCTCGACCGGCGCGAACGCGCCGATCAGCGCGCGCGCGAAGCACCGCTGCGCAAGGAAATACAGAGGCTGGAAAAGCGCATGAGCGAACTCAGCGAACGCAAGCGCACGCTGGAAGCGGCCCTGGTGGATCCGACACTTTATGAAACACCGTCCAAGGCTACCCAACTCGCGCGCGAGATTGGCGAAGTCGCCAGCGAACTGAGCCGGATCGAGGATAGCTGGCTACAGGCGCAGGAGACGCTCGAACAGGCCGGTGTCGATTGATGGATTCCACTTGACGCGCCGACTTACCCGCGGCGGACATTAAACGCATTGCTACTAATCAACCCCGGAATACCACCCATGAGTCAACTCATCGCGCCGCACGGCGGCACCCTTGTCGACCTGCTGGTTGCACCTGCCGAGCGCGACGCCCTCAAGCACGAAGCCGCGACGCTACCCGGCTGGGACCTCAACCCGCGCCAGCTCTGCGACCTCGAACTGCTGATGACCGGCGCGTTCTCGCCGCTACGCGGCTTCCTTGGCCGCACCGATTACGACAGCGTCTGCCGCGACATGCGTCTGGCTGACGGGACGCTATGGCCGATGCCCGTCACGCTCGACGTGAGCCGCGAATTCGTCGACAAGCTCGGCACGGCCCGACGCATCGCCCTGCGCGATCCCGAGGGTGTCGCGCTGGCGGTGCTCGACATCGACGAAGCCTGGGAGGCGGACCGCGAAGCCGAAGCCCATGCGGTGTTCGGCACGAATGATCCTCTGCACGCGGGCGCGGCCTGGCTGCTGAATCGTGCCGGCCCGGTCTATCTCGGCGGCCGCGTAAGCGGAATCGTGCTGCCGCACCACTACGACTTCCGTCATTTGCGCCTGACCCCGCGCGAGGTGCGCGCGCAGTTCGACAAGTTGGGCTGGCGCCGCATCGTGGCGTTCCAGACGCGCAACCCCATGCACCGCGCGCACCTCGAGCTGACGTTCCGCGCCGCGCAGATCGCCGAAGCGAACCTGCTGATCCATCCCAGCGTCGGCATGACCAAGCCGGGCGACATAGACCACTACACGCGTGTGCGCTGCTACGAAAAACTGATCGGGCACTACCCCGAGCAGACCAGCATGCTGTCGCTGCTGCACCTGGCCATGCGTATGGGCGGTCCGCGCGAAGCGCTGTGGCACGCCATCATTCGCAAGAACCACGGCTGCTCGCATTTCATCGTCGGCCGCGATCACGCCGGCCCCGGCAATGGCAGCGACGGCAAGCCGTTCTACGGTCCGTACGATGCGCAGGAACTCGTCGCGAAGCACCAGGCGGAACTCGGCATCCAGATGGTGCCGTTCCAGGAAATGCTGTACGTGCAGGAACGCGCGCAGTACGCGCCGGCCGATGAGATTCAGCCTGGCGAAACCGTGCTGAACATCTCCGGCACCGAGCTGCGCCGCCGCCTGCATGAAGGTCTCGACATACCGGAGTGGTTCACTTATCCGGAAGTCGTGGCGGAGCTGCGCCGCACGCATCCGGCGCGGCACAGGCAGGGCTTCACGGTGTTCTTCACCGGCCTTTCCGGCGCTGGCAAGTCAACGCTGGCCAATGCGCTGATGGTTCGCCTGCTCGAACTCGGCACGCGCCCGGTCACACTGCTCGACGGCGACATCGTGCGCAGGCATCTGTCGTCCGAACTCGGCTTCTCGCGCGAGCACCGCAACCTCAACGTACAACGCATCGGTTTCGTCGCCAGCGAAATCACCAAGAATGGCGGCATCGCAATTTGTGCGCCGATCGCACCCTATGCGGCCGCGCGCAAGGAAGTGCGCGAGATGATTTCGCAGTACGGCCTGTTCGTTGAAACCCACATCGCCACGCCGTTGGACGTCTGCGAACAGCGTGATCGCAAGGGACTGTATGCACTGGCGCGCGCCGGCAAGCTCAAGGAGTTCACCGGCATCAGCGATCCGTACGAAGCGCCCGAAACACCGGAACTGCGCATTGATACGAGCGAGATGAACCCGGACGAAGCAGTTCAGCGCATCGTGCTGAAACTCGAAAACCTCGGTCTTATCCGACCGCGCAGCTGATCCTCGGCGCACGAATGCAGTCCCGGCAAACCATGCCGGGACTGCAGGGCGCTCACTGCGCCGGCGTTTGGGCGATGGCCTTCTCGATCGCGGCGACCAGCTCCGCATCATCGGGCTTTACCTTGCTGGAGAAGTCTCCGACGACCTTGCCATCACGACCGACCAGATACTTGTAGAAGTTCCAGCTCGGGTAGCGCTCGCCGCTTGCCGCGGCTAGGCGCTGATACAGCGGCGTCGCGTCGGCCTTGGTCACATGGACTTTTTCGAACATGGGAAATTTCACGCCGTAGGTCAGCGTGCAGAACGCCTGGATCTCCTGCTCGCTGCCCGGCTCCTGCTGCATGAAATCGTTGGACGGGAAGCCAAGCACGGCGAAGCCCTTGCCTGCGTATTTCGCATGCAGTTTTTCCAGGCCCTCGTACTGGGGTGTGAAGCCACACTTGCTCGCGGTATTCACGATCAGCAGCACCTTTCCGTCGTACTGCTTGCACAGCGAAACCTTCTCCTTGCCAGCCAGCGGGCGGTATTCGGCGTTGAGCAGTTCGCTGCAAGCCAACGCCGGGCCGCTGGTGACTAGCGACAACAGAAACACAGTCAGGATTCGACGCATGGGACTCTCCTAAGCGGTGGGAAGCATGCCGAGCATACCCTGTCGCCACTGCTAAGCTGCGGTTTTTCTGAGATTTTATCTACGGACTTCGGTTTTTCTTGACAGCGTGGGAAAAAGTGCTTGACGGTTTTCAGTATGGTGTTATAGTTCACTACAACACCACCCAAGCAAAGCACTTCGAAGGACCCGCCATGAAAGTCAGCGCCATCGTCACCGTACTGATCGCTTCGTTCACCTTTGTGGCCGGCGCCGCCATCGAGCGCGCCACCCGTGAAGCCGCCACTCCGGCCAAGCCCGCCGCCAGCGCTACCGCACCGAAAGTAGCGCCGGAACGCGTCGCCACCTTGGTAACGCTGCCCGAAGTTACCGTGCGCCCGAGCGCCGAGGACATCGCGCTGGCCTTCGCCGAGCCGGTTGCAGGCGCTGAAACCGACGCAAGTGCCGTACCCGATTCCCCCATTCGCCCCAGTGCCGTTACGAGCAGAGGCAGTTTCGACATGCCCTACTATTCGTTTGGCAAAGTGCTGCCGCAGGTGAGCCAGGACTGAACCTCATGACCATTACGTGGAATGACAACACCCCGATCTACCGCCAACTGCGCGATCGCGTCGTGGCGATGATCCTGGACGGTGTGCTGAACGAAGGGGACGCCCTGCCCTCGGTTCGCCAGGTCGCTGCGGATTTCCAGCTCAATCCGATCACGGTGTCCAAGGCATACCAAGAGCTGGTCGAAGAACAACTGGTCGAAAAAAGACGGGGATTGGGTATGTACGTCAACGAAGGTGCACGCGATGCATTGCTCAAGAACGAACGTGAGCGGTTTCTGCGCGAAGAGTGGCCCAGCCTGTATGCGCGCCTGAAGCGCCTGGGCCTGGACGTGGAAAGACTGGTACAGGACAGCCGCAACATGGAAGGAGCCTCGTCATGAGTGCAGTAATCCAGGCCAACCGCCTGAGCAAGCGTTTCGGCACTACACCGGCGCTGGACGACGTCAGCTTCTCGGTCGAGGCCGGCCGCATCGTCGGCCTGATCGGCCCGAACGGCGCCGGCAAGACTACCGCGCTGAAAGCCATTCTCGGCCTGACCGATTTCCAGGGCGACCTTTCCGTCCTCGGTCTCGATCCGCGCAAACAGCGCCATGAACTGATGCAGCACGTCTGTTTTATCGCCGACGTCGCGGTGCTGCCGCGCTGGATACGAGTCAACGAAGCGGTCGAGTTCGTCGCCGGAGTACATCCGCGCTTCTCGCGAGCCAAATGCGAACAGTTCCTCGCCCGCACCAAGCTCAAGCCGCGCATGCGGGTGCGCGAAATGTCCAAGGGCATGATCGTTCAGCTGCATCTGGCTCTGGTCATGGCCATCGACGCGCGCCTGCTGGTGCTCGACGAACCAACGCTGGGCCTGGACATCCTCTACCGCAAGGAGTTCTACCAGAGCCTGCTCAACGATTACTTCGACGAGCAGAAGACCATCATCATCACGACGCACCAGGTCGAAGAGGTCGAGCACATCCTTACCGACCTCATGTTCATACGCGACGGCAAGATCGTGCTCGACGCGAGCATGGATGCGGTTGCCGAGCGTTTCACCGAAGTCATGGTCAATCCGGACAGGGCCGCCGCTGCGCGTGCGCTGCAACCGCTAGGGGAGCGCCAGATCTTCGGCAAGTCGATCTTCCTCTTCGACGGCACCGACAAGTCACACCTGGCCGAGCTCGGCGAAGTCCGTCAGCCCAACATTGCCGACCTGTTCGTGGCCACCATGAAAGGAACCTACGCATGAACACCTTCACCTGGCTGCTCAAACGCGAGTACTGGGAACACCGCGGCGGCTTCCAGTGGGCACCGCTGATCGCCGCCGGCATCGTCCTGCTGGTCGTAACGATCGCCGTGATCACCGGCCTGTCCAATGCCCCTGGCGACGGCCACGCGCTGATCAACGGCGTGCGCATCGGCGACATCGCGGCGGCGCTGACGCCGGAGCAACGCGCGAAGATTGGCGCAGGCCTGGACGTCGGCCTGTTCTTCTCGGCCGCGCCCGTCGCGATCACCCTCGCCATCGTCACGTTCTTTTATCTGCTTGGCTCGCTCTACGACGACCGCCGCGACCGCAGCATTCTGTTCTGGAAGTCGTTGCCGATCTCGGACCTGGAAACCGTGCTGTCGAAAGTCGTCGCCGCAACCGTGATTGCTCCCCTGTTCGCGCTGGCGGCGGCACTGATCCTGATGCTCGGACTGCTGATCCTCTTCAGTATCGTCGTCGCGATCTACGGCATGAACCCGTTCACTGTCGTCTGGGCCAACGCCTCGCCGCTGAGCGTAGTCGGCAAGGTAGCGATGCTAATCCCGCTGAATGCGGTCTGGGCGCTGCCCACCATCGGCTGGCTGCTGCTGTGCTCTGCCTTCGCCAAGCGTGTGCCCTTCCTCTGGGCGACCCTGCTGCCCGTCGCAACCGGCACCTGCGTGTCGATCTTCGATGCGGTGACGAACCTGCGCCTCCCCAACGACTGGTTCTGGCAGCACATC
>JAAFHE010000265.1 GCA_013298265.1 Lysobacterales bacterium
AGCGCCCGGCGCTCCAGTGCCTCCATGCGTTCGGCGTCCGCTTCGATCAGATGATCGTGGCCGAGCAGGTGCAGTACGCCGTGTACGGTCATATGCGCATAGTGATGGCGCAGGGGCTTGCCTTGTTCGGCGGCTTCGCGCGCGATCACCGGCGTGCAGAGGATCAGGTCGCCGATTAGGGGCAGGCGCATGCGGGGCGGCAGGTCCGCGGGAAACGACAGTACGTTCGTCGCGTAGTCGCGTTCGCGATAGTGCCGGTTGAGTTCGCGGCCTTCGGCCGCGTCGACGAGATGGATCGACAGCTCGCTGGCGCGACGGCGCCGCGCGACGGCGAGTGCCGCGGCGGCCCACTGCCGGAAGCTGTCGGCCCGAGGGATCCCGGCGGCGGAGAGTCCGCGCGCGCGGCTCAGGTGTACCTCAAGCAGCATCAGCGCTCGAAATTGTCGGTGAACAGCGCGGCGGCGCAGGCCTGCACCAGGCTGACGCGGTTGGCGCTGACTTCGGGAATGGCGATCTCGCCGCTGCGGTCGCCGAAATCGATGTCGGCCGGATTCGACAGCGCCGGGCCTTCGGCAATCGGTGTGGAGGTCAGGCTGAACGGAGGCTCGAAGCGGCGCAGGCAGCCGCCGCCGCCGGGACAGCTCCACGCGGCGACGTGGATGAAGCCGTTGCAGTCGAGCCCGATGCCGTCGATGTTGCTGTAGCCGGTCACGTTGATCAGCGTGGTCGGTGCGGTGTTCGCGGCGATGTCGTAGCTGAGCACGCGCGCCGTGCCCCAGGTCGCGATCAGCAGGCGGTTGTTGGCCTTGTCGTAGACAACGCCGTTGGGCGTCGGCGTCAGCGTCTGCAGTGGCGTCTGCACCGGGTTGGCGAGATCGCTGACATCGACCTTGAGCAGGCGCTTGGCGCTGAAGTCGGTGATGTAGAGCGTGTTTTGACCATCGGAGGTGATGCCGTTGAGAAAGCTCGCGTTCGTGATCGCGAGGTTCAGCACCGACGCGGCGGTATCGACGTCGTAGCCGCGCAGAAACCCGGAGTCGAGCACGTAGACCACGCCGCGCAGGAACTCGATGCCGTAGGGAGAATTCGGCGCTGCCGTGAACACGCTGAGCGTGCCGTCCGGCGCGCGCCACAGCACATTGCCACCGGCGGTGTTGCTGACGAGCAGGCGCCCGGAGCGCGGATGGAATTCGACGCTCTCGGGGCTGCTGAGCACCTGCGCGTGCAGCGATGACGCTGCGCAGGCAAGCAGCAGGCCGGTCAGGATGGTTTTCATGCGTTGCTCCCGTGGTTCCTGCCGGCTTCGAAAGATTCGTAGGCGCGCACGATCTTCTGCACCAGCGGATGGCGCACGACGTCGTGCGCGGTGAAAAAAGTGAAGCTGATGCCGGACACATCGCGCAGTACTTCGATCGCGTCGCGCAGGCCCGAGCGCACCTGCTTGGGCAGATCGACCTGGGTCACGTCGCCGGTGACCACGGCGACCGAGCCGAAGCCGATGCGGGTCAGGAACATCTTCATCTGCTCGACCGTGGTGTTCTGCGCTTCGTCGAGGATCACGAACGAATCGTTGAGCGTGCGGCCGCGCATGTAGGCCAGTGGCGCAATCTCGATCATGTTGCGTTCGATGAGTTTTGCGACTTTTTCAAAACCCAGCATTTCATACAAAGCGTCATGGAGCGGACGCAGGTACGGATCGACCTTCTGGGTCAGGTCGCCGGGCAGGAAGCCGAGCTTCTCGCCGGCTTCAACCGCGGGGCGCACGAGGATGATGCGCTGCACACGATTGTCCTCGAGCGCGTCAACGGCACTGGCAACCGCGAGATAGGTTTTGCCGGTGCCGGCCGGGCCGATGCCGAAGTTGATGTCGTGGGCCGCTATGGCGTGCAGGTAGCGCGCCTGGTTCGGGCCGCGGCCCTTGATCGTCCCGCGCTTGACGCGAATGACGACGTCCTGTGGCGTGGTCGTGGTATCGGCGAGAGCGGTGACGCTGGATTCCTGCAGGTGCAGGTTGATGCGGTGCGCGTCGAGCACGTCGGTCTCGCTCGCCGCATACAGTTGCTGCAGCAGTCGCTTGGCGAGATCGACCGCGCGCGCTTCGCCGTCGATGCGGAATACGTTGCCGCGGTTGGCGATGCTGACGCCGAGGCGCAGCTCGATCTGGCGCAGGTGCTCGTCGAACGGTCCGGCCAGGTTGGCCAGGCGCTCCATGTCGTCGGGTTCTAGCGTGAATTCGCGATGGGGCGTCGGCATAGGGGCGGCAGGGTAGCGCGTGCCCTGCCGCCTTTCCAGCGCTCCGAGCCCGCGATCAGCCGCCGAACGCGTCGGCGAAGATCGTGTCGCTGGCGAACTCGCTGCTATTGCCGTCGGCGTCGGTGGCCAGCAGCATGAACGGCGCGCCCTGCAGCAAGCTGGCCGGAAAGCTGACCATCGTGCTGCTTTGCGCCTGGGCCTGCGTGTAGCTGTCGATCTGCAGGCTACCGCTCGCAGCACCGCGGCCGACGCTGATACGCAGCGGCCAGGCCGCGCTCGCCGCGGCGGTGTCGACGCGATAGGTCAGCGTGATCGTGCTGCCGCCGTTGCCGTACGTGACGTTTTCGATCACGGGCGTGTTTTGCAGCCGGTTGCTGCCTTCGTCGGCGTCGCCGGCGTCGTTGGGCGTAGGGCCGTCCAGAACCGAACCGGCATTGCCGGCCAGGTCGATGGGCAGGCCGCGATTGCCGATGAAACGATTGCCGCCGGCATCGACGCGACGGCACTGCACGACGCCGACACCGGCACCCGCATTGAACGCGATCCGGTTCGCTGCACCGGGCGTGTCGCCGCCGATCGTGATGGCGCAGTTGCCGCTGCCGAAGATCCGCACCGCCGCCTGCAGCGGCCCGCCGCCGCTGTTGCCGAGCGGCCGCGTGCCGGAGGCATCGGTGCCGATATAGTTGCCCTCGATGCGCGTGCCCGCGAATGCGCCGTTCGCGCCGCCGTCGAAGTTGATCGCCCCGAGCGGGTTGCCGGAAATCACGTTGCGCGCGGCGCTGGTGTCGCCGCCGATGCGCGAGTTGGTGACGAAGGCCGAGGACTGGATTGCCGCGAAGCTCGTATGTGGGATCGCCGTCGTGCCGCTGAAATCGGTGCCGATCAGGTTGCCCTGGACCAGGAGTCCGTCGATCGGCCTCTGCAGCACGATGCCGCCGAACAGGCCGCTGATGAGATTGCGCGCCGCGGGTGTCGTGCCGCCGATCACATAGGGGCCGTCGCCGAAGGTGACGATGCCGTAGCCACGGCCCGCACTGCCTGACACGGCGGCGACGCTGCCGCGGATGTCGGTGCCGAGAAAGCAACCTTCAATGCGATGGCCCGCCGAACCGCCGAGCTGAATCTGGCGCGCGAAGCGGCTGATCGCCAGGCCGCGAAACGTGCTTGCCGCCTGGGCGGGGAAATTCAGTGAAATCTCGAGTCCGTTCTGCTGCGGGCCGGATGCTGTGCCGGGCACGAGTTCGATCGCCAGCAGCGTATCGAGGCCCCCCTGATCCGGCGTCTGCGTGTTTTCGAGCGCGCCGGGTTGGGTATAGCCGTCGATCACGACCGGGTTCTCGATCAGCGGTAGCGCGTTAGTGCCAACCGCGATGCGCCAATGTGCGGTCGCGATCTGGTAGCTCGCGTCGCTGGTTGGAATCGCAAACTCGATGCGGTCCTCGGCCGTGGTCTGGTTCGCGCGTTGCATAGCGCCGCGCAGGGAGCAGTCATCGGCGGCGGCCGGTAGGCATGCGGTCAGCGCGGTGTCGGTGCCCGTGTCGACCAGGAAGGTCGCGGCGAAGGCGTTGCCCGCGCTGCCCAGAATGAGTAGTGCGGCCAGCAATGGCGATGGCGTCATGATGATTCCCGAAAGAGCGGACAGGAGAGCAGTCGACCGCAGTGCGGCGACTCGTCCCGGCATACGCCGTGATAGCGCGCTACCTGACATTCCGCGTCGCCGTCGGTGCAGCGCGAGAGGCCGAAAGCGCCGGCTGCGTCTGGTTCCTGGAGACAGCCGCCGCGCTACCGTCAGCGGCGTGCAATCGGGGATACGGCGATGCGAAGGCGTGGATGGTTGATAGGTGTGCTGCTGCTGTCGGTCTGCGGGACAGCGCCGGCTCGATACGTTCCAGTCAGCGACGTGGCGGGTCTGCGTATGGCGCTGCAGAACGCGATGCCCGGCGACGACATCGTGCTGGCGGCCGGCACCTATGCCGTGGACTCGAATCTCGACTGCAGCGTCGCCGGTACCGCAGCGGCGCCGATCCGCGTACGCGCTGCCACGCCGCGCAGCGTGCTGCTGCGTTTCGGCAGCGGACTCGTCGAAGGCTTCAAGGTCAGCGCGGCGCAGTGGCAGTTCGAGGGACTGGACATCGAAGGCACGTGCGCGACCGATTCGAATTGCGAGCACGCGTTCCATGTCTATGGCAACGCCGAATTCCTGCTGCTGCGCGACAACGTGCTGCGCGACTTCAATGCGCAGATCAAGAGCAACGGCGTGCCGGTCAACGGCAGCTATGCGTATCCCGACGACGTCGTCATCGAATACAACCAGTTCTACGACACGCGCGCGCGCAACACCGCAAATCCGGTGACCAAGATCGACGTGGTCGGCGGCCGGCGCTGGACCGTGCGTGGCAACACGATTCGCGACTACCAGAAGCTCGGCGGCGACGGCGTCAGCTACGCTGCCTTCCTCAAGGGCAATTCGCGCGACGGCGTGTTCGAGCGCAACCTCGTGCGCTGCAGTCAGCAATTCAGCGGCGGCACGCGGCTCGGTCTGTCCCTGGGCGGCGGCGGTACCGGGCCGAATTCGATCTGCGAGGACGGCACCTGCACGCCGGAGCATCAGAACGGCTTACTGCGTAACAACCTCGTGCTGTCGTGCAATGACGTCGGCATCTATCTCAATCGCGCCGCGAACACGCGCATTCAGCACAATACGCTGTACGCGACCAGCGGCATCGACGTGCGCTACGCGGAATCCACGGCCGAGATCCGCAACAACCTGCTCAGCGCTGCCATCAACCTGCGCAACGGCGGCACCAGCAGCAACGCGGGCAACCTGCTCAACGTGAGCCTGGTCAGCTTCGCCGCGTGGTTCCAGGCGCCGGCGGCGGCGGACTTCCGTCTGCTCGACGGCACGAGTCTCGTGAATCTCGGCGTCACCGCGGCCCAGACCACCGACGACTATTGCGCCAACCGGCGCAACGACGGCCTGCCGGACATCGGCGCGCTCGAATACGACGCGCAGCATCGCTGCCGCACCGACAGCGGCGGCGGTGCGCCGCTGCGGTTGTTCGCCGATGGATTCGATGGGTGAGAAATGGGGGCTAGAGAAGCGCCGCCGGACGCCTGGCGCAGCGACGGCGCGTGACCCGGCGGATCAGAAGCGGAATTCGGTATTGACGCTGAGCGCGTCGGCATCGAAGTCCAGACCGCTCTTGCGCGCATGATAGCGGTCGTAGTTCAGGCCTACGCCGAAGCGTTCGCTGACGTCGTAGCCGATACCGACGCCGGCATACCAGTCGTTGCCGCTGAATTCGGCGTTCTGCGCGACGCCGACGAGGTCCATGTCGGCCTTCCAGTGAAACAGGCCCGCACGCGCGGACAGGTACCAGTTCGGGTTGAGGTTGAAATGGCCGTTGGCGCCGAGCGTCCAGCCGGAAAGGTCGATGCCCGAATGCAATCCGCTGCTGCCGCCCCCGGGCGTGCCGATGTAGGTGTGGCCGTGGTCGAGCGAACCCAGGTCGGTATAGCCGCCCTCCAGTCCGAACGCGCCCCAGCGATAGCCGCCGTTGATGCCGAGGGCGACATCCTTGCCGGAGCCGTCGAAGTCGGAACGGCCGTAGCGGCCGTCGACGAAGAAACCATCGGCGCGTGCCGCGGAAGGAGCGCCGGCCAGCGCGGCGACGGCCACGGCCAACGCAGTCACGATCATCTTGTTCATCGCGTTTCCTATTTTCCAGTCAGGGAAATTTGACCTCGGCGGGGTTTGCTCCCGCTTGAGGCTGCGCGACTATCGGAGAAACGG
>JAAFHE010000266.1 GCA_013298265.1 Lysobacterales bacterium
ACACGGCTCGGCGACCGCGGTAGTTTCGCTCCCAGTGCTATCGGGCTGTGTGCCTTCGGTAGCGCCGCGATTACTACGTGGATGCGCGCGCATCCGCTGCGGCCCGCGGATGCGCAGGTTGAATGTATGTCGTCTGGGTGTTGAAACGCGCCTCGCACGACGCAGCAGAGTTCCGCACGCCTCTCGATTGCTCGAGGCGTGCGCTGGTCGTAGTGCGACCGCTGCATGTCACGTTAAGACATTCCGCGGAATGCCGCGCAACAAACCACAGAATGCGCGCGAGTCGGGCGAATCCGGCGGAGCCACGAGGCAGCTCGGCGACGACGCTTCGCGCACGCGGAAATCGTCAGCAACCAGAATGGGCGCAAATCGCCGTGGCGATGACGGGAAGCGCCAACAAACAAACCCCGTAGGGAGAGAGGTGGCCATCCATGGCCGATTTCCGCGACCCCGGGCAGGCCGGGAGCAGAGTCCAATCGGTGCGCGTCCTCAGCGCCGCTGCCTCAGGGCAGCGGTGTGCGAGGCACGAAGGTGATGCAACGAAGCGCTGAAGCGAGAAAGCGCGAAAAAGCTCTGCTTGCACCGCTAGATCGGGAAAATGGGCTTCTTGCTTTCTCGAAAGCCTGCTAGTGGCGCGGCGCCTGCAGCAGCTGTTCCAGCTGCGCGACGCGGGATTCGAGCGCCTCGACCTTCTCGCGAGTGCGCAGCAATACGCTGCGTTGCACATCGAATTCTTCGCGGGTGACCAGGTCGAGCTTGCGCAGGCCAGCGCGCAGTGCGTCCTTGATGTTGTCGGCGACGTCGGCACCGGCACCGCTGATGCCGGCGGGAATGAGTTCGGTCAGGCGGCGGGCCAGTTCGTCTACGGTGCGGGCATCGATCATTGCGAGTCTCCGAGGCGGTGGCTGCTCCTGAAGCCTGCGGATGGCGCCGCGGGCGAGCCGCGTGGCGTTGCAGGACGGGAGCAGGGCCGGCGCGATGGCCGGCGATGGGCCTAGTCTAGCCGAGGCGACTGCGGCCGGCCGTCGGAAACCGCCTCAGAAACACCTCGGAAAAATCCGACAGCACTTGCACTTGCTGCAAACGACGCACCGGAATGGCACGGTGTAGGCCGGTGAGCCCACGCAAATGGCTTGGGCTATAGTCGCGCCGACGCGCAGTCTCGCGCGCAATCGGTCCGAGGCCGCAACCATGAAAATGATCACCGCCATCATCAAGCCGTTCAAACTCGATGATGTGCGCGAAGCACTGTCCGAAGTCGGCGTGCAGGGCATTACCGTGACCGAGGTCAAGGGCTTCGGCCGGCAGAAGGGCCACACCGAGCTGTATCGCGGCGCCGAGTACGTCGTCGATTTCCTGCCCAAGATCAAGATTGAGGTCGCGGTCAGCGCTGAGCTGTGTGATCGCGTGGTCGAGGCGATCATGCAGTCGGCCAATACCGGCAAGATCGGCGACGGCAAGATCTTCGTCTACCAGCTCGACCAGGTGCTGCGCATCCGTACCGGGGAAATGGACGCCGAGGCGCTGTAAGGAAGTCCGCGGGCGCACAGGCCGGGAAGAGAAAACCGGCAGGAGGAGTGAGAAAAGAGTCCTTGACGGCAGCTCTTACTCGTTTCTCACTCCTGTTCCCTCTTTGCCCGTGGCGACTCGCTCCCCGCGCGCAGCTCCGCCAACGCCGCGCGTAACGGCGCGAGGTCGGGCCATGCAGCCGTCGCCACTGCGTCCGACCCGCGCAGCACCTGCTCGATGATCCCTGCCTGTTGCGCCAGCTCGCCCGCGCCGACCAGCCGCGCAGCACCTTTGATGCGGTGTGCCTCGCGCGCGCCGCCGGCGCGGTCGCCACGCTCAATCGCGTGCCCGAGCGCGAGCAGGTCGCTTTCCGCACTGGCCAGGAATTCGTCGATCAGCTGGCGCGCCTCGCGCGCATCGCCACCGGTGATTTCGTCGAGCACGCTGCGGTCGATCGCACCGGGCAGCGCGACGGCGGCGGCATCGACCGGCGGCATCTCGGGAAACGGCACATGCGGCAGCCAGATCCGCAGCTTGGCCGCAAGCTGCCCGATGCTGACCGGCTTGCCGAGGAAATCGTCCATGCCGGCCGCGATGCAGCGCTCGGCCTCGCCTTTGGTCACGTTCGCGGTCAGGGCGACCACGGGCGTGCGTGCGCGTGACTCGCGCTGCTCAGCCGTGCGTATCGCAGCGACCATGGCATAGCCGTCCATGCGCGGCATGTGAATGTCGGCCAGCACCAGGGCGAAGCGGCCGCTGAGCCACTGCTGCAGGCCTTCCTCGCCGTCGCCCGCGCTGAGGCAGGCGTAGCCGGCCTTGGCCAACTGGCGGGCGATGACGTCACGATTGGTCGGATGGTCGTCGACGAGCAGGATCAGGCTGCGTTCGCGCTCGGCCTGCGCGATGCCTGGCGCTGGCCGCTGCGGAATCCGCATTTCGCGACGCGGCGGCGCAGCGTCTGCCGCTACCGCTTCGCGAGTCGCCGTCGGCAGCGCGAGGACGAGGCTGACCGACGTGCCTTCGCCGAGCCGGCTGCGCAGGCCGAGCTCGCCGCCCATGGCCTGGGCCAGCCGTTGGCTGATGGCCAGGCCCAGGCCCGTGCCGCCGTAGCTGCGCGCCGTGCCGGCCTCGGCCTGGGCGAACGGCGTGAAGAGTCTGTCCTGCTGTTCCTGGCCGATACCAATGCCGCTGTCTTCCACGCGCAACGCCAGAGTCTGGCTCGTCGGGTCCTCCATCAGCAGTTCCAGCTCCACGCGCACGCCCCCTTTGTGGGTGAACTTGAGCGCGTTGGACAGCAGGTTCGATACGATCTGGCGCAGACGCAGCGGGTCGACGAAGTGTGCGTCCGCAATATGCGCGTCAATCTGCAGGGTCAGGTACAGGCCGCGCGAAGACGCCACGCCCAGGAAATTGTTGGTGGTCTGTTCCAGCAGCCGGCGCAGATCGGTCGCCGCCGGCGCTATCTCCAGCCGTCCGGCCTCGATCTTCGAGAAATCCAGAATGTCGCCGATGATCTGCAGCAGCGCCTGCGCCGAGGTGTCGATGACGTCGACGCAGCGGCGCTGCTCGGCGTCAAGGTCGGTATGCGTAAGCAGTTCAAGCATGCCGACGACCCCGATCATCGGCGTACGGATCTCGTGGCTCATGGCGGCGAGAAAGGCGGTCTTGGCGCGGTTCGCCTCGGTCGCCAGCGCTTCGGAATGACGCAGCTCCACCTCGTGGCGGGCAAGGGTCTCGCGCATCTCGACGAAGGCCGTGGCGACCTGGCCGAGTTCGCCACGCGGCCATTCGCCGATCGGTGCCGCATAGTCGCCGGCACGCGCCGCGTGAGCGAGCCGCACCAGTTCCTCGACGCCGCGGTAGATGTGCCGCAGGATGCGCCGCCCGGCGACGACGACGATGGCAAACGCCAGCAGGCTCAGGCCGAGGCGCCACAGGCTGATGCGCACGGTGCGCCGCGCATCGGCATCGAGGTTGCCGTTGGCGGTGATCATCTTGAGTTCTGACAGGAACTTCAGCCGCGTCGTAACCGGGTCGATCGCAGGAAACAATTCGGTATCGGCGAAGCGGCCCAGATCACCGATGTTCTGCGACTTGAAGATCGCGCGCAGCTTGGCCGCGGCGCGGTCGGCGCTCTCGCGCTGGCGGCGGATGTCGTCGATCAGGGTCTGCTGCACTTCAGTCAGGTGCGTGCTGAGCAGCTTGTCCCACTGGTCCTGGATGCGGTCCGAGGCACGATCGAGCACTTCAACGCCCTGTTCCCAGCCCATGAGGCTGTTGCGCACGCGAAACGTCGTGTCGACCACGTCCAGGCCATAGGCATCGGAAATGTTCTTGACGTAACGCAGGCCGGCAAGTGAATCCTCGCGCAGCTGGGTGATGGTCATGACCGTGGCGCGCTCGTTGAGCGTGTCGAGCACGAGCACCGTGGCCCCGGTCGCGAGCAGCAGGCCGAACAGGCCCAGCAGCTGCCGGCGGATGCTGAGCGTGAAGCGGCCCGTTCGCGTCAGGCCCGGCTTCATGAGGGCGTCTGCGGCGATCTCCACTGGCGCACCTGTTCGATCAGCGCCGTGCCGGAGACAGCGGGACCGATCAGGTAGCCCTGGGCACAGTCGCAGCCCAGCTCGGCCAGCATCTGCCAGTCTTCGAGCGTTTCCACGCCTTCGGCCACGGTACCTAGGTCGAGCTTGCGTGCGAGTGCCAGGCTGGTCTCGACCACGGCGCGCTTGCGCGGCTGGAGTACCGCACCGGTGACGAAGCCCTGGTCGATCTTGAGTTCCGTAAACGGAATCTGCGACAGCTGCGACAGCGAGGAATAGCCGGTGCCAAAATCGTCGATCGCCAGGCCGAAGCCTTTCAGGCGCAGCCGGGCCAGTACGTTCAGCGCGCTGGCCGCTTCGCCCATGACCGAGCCTTCGGTGACTTCGAGCACGACGTCGCGGGTGCGCACGCCGGCCTGCTGCACGATCTGCTGGTAGCGGTCGGCGGTATCCATGCGCGCAAGGTTGAGCATGGACACGTTGACCGACACGCGCAGATCCAGCCCGGCAGCAGCCCAGCGCACACGCCAGCGGCAGGACTTGCGCAGCATGCTTTCGGTGAGCGCATCAATGAGGCCTTCGCGCTCGATCTGGTGGAGAAACTGCGCCGGCAGCAGCACCTGGTCGCCGCGCACCCAGCGCGCCAGTGCTTCGACACCGACCGCATTGCCGCTCGCGATGGACACCTGGGGCTGGAACCAGGGCTCGATCTCCTCGGCCTCGATCGCCTCGACGAGGGTCTGGCGGTCGAGCTCTACAGGCGCGAGATAGCCGCTCTCCTCGGCTTGCTGGTGGAATGTCGCCAGCACTTCCTGCAGCTTGGCCGCGGTCAGCGGCTTTTCCACCGCGCCGAGCACGCGCAGGCCCGAGGCACGCGCCATGGTCTGCACGGTGTGGAGCAGGGCCGGGTCAAGCGCCGACAGTACGACGACGGCGCGCGCCAGGCGGCGGCTGGCGACATGGCCGATCAGTTCGATGCCGTCCATCTCCGGCAAGTCCAGATCGACCAGCAGCACATCGGGCTTTTCCGGCAGCGCGAGCAGGATATCCAGCGCGGCACGGCCGTGCGCAGCTTCGTAGACACGCTCGATGCCGAGCCCCGCCAGCAAGCGCAGCGCAATGTTGCGCTGGAAGCTGTGGTCCTCGACCACCATCACCGACAACTCAGCGATCCGAGTAGTCATCCGGCCCCCCGTCCCGTGGCGTGGCCGACTTTACCGCGAACTTCGGTGGTGATGCAGGCGCGAAGAGGAAACTCCGTGCGGCCCGGTGCTGCCGATGCGCAGGGGAGCTGCCGCGGCAAACCCCCGCACGACACAAACATTGCATGAATGTATATTTTTCAGCATGCACCCGCATGACCGGACATTTGGATGGATTGCTCAGATCGCTTCTGCGAATGCTCGCCATCGGTTTCGAGTTTGATCATTTGACGCATCGCAGCATCTATGTTTGATTCGAAGCCGTGGCCCGTACCGGGCCCTGTCATCCGGCGCGAGGGAACGCGCGCCGCCCAAGCTTCTGTCGCACTCGGCCGCACTGGATCGGTCCGCGCGACTCAGCCAGGATTGCAGCATGACGCGACGCAACACGCCGCGCCTGTACGACCCCGCCTTCGAGCACGATAGCTGCGGGTTCGGACTGATCGCGCAGATCGGTAACCGGCCCAGCCGCTGGCTCGTCGACCAGGCTTTCGCCGCGCTCACGCGCATGGCCCATCGCGGCGGCGTCAACGCGGACGGTGTGACCGGCGACGGCAGCGGGATTCTGCTCTACCGCGCCCAGCCCTGGCTGCGTGCACTGGCGGCCGAGGCCGGCATTGCACTCGGTGACCGCTTCGCCGCCGGACTGGTTTTCCTGGACCACGACGAGGACCGTGCCAAGGCCGCGATCACGGCATTCGAATGCGTGCTCGCCGAAGAAAAGCTCGTACCGGTCGGTTGGCGCGACGTGCCCGTCAATGCCGCAGCCTGCGGACCGCTGG
>JAAFHE010000267.1 GCA_013298265.1 Lysobacterales bacterium
CGAGCAACTGGCGTTCCACCGAAACCCTGCAGGACTATCTGCGGCGCAATGGCGTCGTCGCGATCAGCGACATCGACACGCGCCGGCTGACCCGCATCCTGCGCGATACGGGCGCACAGAGCGGTGCCATCGTCACCGGCGCAAACATCGACGCCGACGCCGCGCTCGCTGCGGCCCGCGCGTTTCCGGGCCTCAAGGGCATGGATCTCGCCAAGGTCGTCAGCACCGCGACGAACTACGCCTGGAACGAAGGCAGTTACGATCTCGATACCACCGCGTTCACGCGCACGCCGGCCCGCTTCCGCGTCGTCGCCTACGATTTCGGCATCAAGTACAACATCCTGCGCATGCTCGCCGACCGCGGCTGCGATATCACCGTGGTGCCGGCGCAGACCAGCGCTGCCGAGGCGTTCGTGCTCGGGCCCGACGGCGTGTTCCTGTCCAACGGCCCGGGCGATCCGGAGCCCTGCGGCTACGCGATCGCCGCGATCCGCGATTTCATCGCCGCGCGCCTGCCGGTATTCGGCATCTGCCTCGGCCACCAGTTGCTCGGTCTGGCCACCGGCGCGCGCACGCTGAAGATGAAGTTCGGCCATCACGGCGCCAACCATCCGGTCATCGACATCGCGACAGGGCGCGTGATGATCTCGAGCCAGAACCACGGCTTCGCTGTTGACGAGGCCACGCTGCCGGCCAATGTACGGGCCACGCACCGCTCGCTGTTCGACGGCTCGCTGCAGGGCATCGCGCTGACCGACGCGCCCGCGTACAGCTTCCAGGGACATCCCGAAGCCAGCCCCGGACCACAGGACGTCGCTGGCCTGTTCGACCCGTTTATCCAGATGATGCAGTCGCGCCAGCGCGCGGCGGCTTGAGTTGCGCCGCATGACCTTCGTGTTCTCTCTGCGCCGCTGCGCGGCGCTGGTGCTACTCGGCTGCGCCAGCCTGTTCGCGGCCGGCGGCGGCGTCGCGGCGCAGGGCCGCGTGCGCATCGTCGACATCATTTCCTACGAACAGCTCGGCGCATACGTCGGCGAAAACATCGTCGTGCGCACCACACTCGGCTCGCGCCGCGCCGGCACGCTGGTGCGCTATACGCGCACGGCGCTGCGCCTGAAGCTGGGTGCGCGCGACGGCGGCGTCGAGCTCGACATTCCTTCCAGTTCGGTGCGCGATATCGAAGTCGCGACCGATACCGACACGACACCCGGAGTCGACAGTGCCCAAAAGAACTGATCTCAAGACCATCCTGATCATCGGCGCCGGTCCCATCGTCATCGGCCAGGCCTGCGAGTTCGACTATTCCGGCGCGCAGGCCTGCAAGGCGCTCAAGCAGGAAGGCTTCCGCGTCGTGCTCGTGAACTCGAATCCGGCCACGATCATGACCGACCCGGAAACGGCCGACGCGGTCTATATCGAGCCGATCAACGCCGATACGGTCGAGCGCATCATCGCCAAGGAAAAGCCCGACGCGCTGCTGCCGACCATGGGCGGGCAGACCGCGCTGAACTGCGCGCTCGACCTGGCCGATCGCGGCATTCTGGAAAAGTATAACGTGGAGCTGATCGGCGCCTCGCGCGAAGCGATCCGCATGGCCGAGGACCGCGAGCTGTTCCGCCACGCGATGAAGGACATCGGCCTGGACTGCCCACGCGCGGAAATCGCACGCACGCTGGAGCAGGCGCTGGAAGGGCAGGCCAAGGTCGGCTTCCCGACCATCATCCGTCCGTCGTTCACGCTCGGCGGTTCCGGCGGCGGCATCGCCTACAACCGCGAGGAATTCATCGAGATCGTCAGCCGCGGCCTCGAGCTCTCGCCGGTCGGCGAAGTGCTGGTCGAGGAGTCCGTGCTGGGCTGGAAGGAATTCGAGATGGAAGTGGTCCGCGATACCGCGGACAACTGCATCATCGTCTGCTCGATCGAGAACCTCGATCCGATGGGCGTGCACACCGGCGACTCGATCACGGTCGCGCCGGCGCAGACCCTGACCGACAAGGAATACCAACGCTTGCGCGACGCGTCGATCGCGGTGCTGCGCAAGATCGGTGTCGACACGGGCGGTTCCAACGTGCAGTTCGGTGTCAATTCCGAGGACGGCCGCGTCGTCGTCATCGAGATGAACCCGCGCGTGTCGCGTTCCTCCGCGCTTGCGTCCAAGGCGACCGGCTTCCCGATCGCCAAAGTCGCCGCCAAGCTCGCCGTCGGCTATACGCTCGACGAACTGCGCAACGAGATCACCGGCGGCCTGACGCCGGCCTCGTTCGAACCGTCGATCGACTACGTCGTCACCAAGATCCCGCGTTTCGCGTTCGAGAAGTTTCCTGCCGCCGACGCACGCCTGACCACGCAGATGAAGTCGGTCGGCGAAGTCATGGCGATCGGTCGCAGTTTCCAGGAGTCGCTGCAGAAGGCGCTGCGCGGCCTGGAAACCGGCAAGGACGGACTGACCCCGATCCGCGTGGACCTGGACAGCGACGACAGCGTCGCGCGTCTCAAGCGCGAGCTGAAGGAGCCCGGTCCCGAGCGTGTGTTCTACGTCGCCGACGGCTTCCGCGCCGGCCTCTCGCTCGAAGAGATCTATGTGCTCACGCGCATCGACCGCTGGTTCCTCGCCCAGATCGAGGACCTGATCCGCACCGAGGCCGACGTCAAGGCACGCGGCCTTGCCGTGATCGACGCGGCGCGCCTGCGCCAGCTCAAGCGCAAGGGTTTTTCCGATTCGCGCCTGGCCACGCTGGTCGGCACCGACGAGAACGCCGTGCGCCACCTGCGCCGCGCGTTCAATGTGCGACCGGTCTACAAGCGCGTGGATTCCTGCGCCGCGGAGTTCGCGACCTCGACGGCGTACCTGTATTCGACCTACGAGGAAGAATGCGAGGCGCAGCCCAGCACGCGCGACAAGATCATGGTGCTCGGCGGCGGTCCCAACCGCATCGGCCAGGGCATCGAGTTCGACTACTGCTGCGTGCACGCTGCGCTCGCGCTGCGCGAGGATGGTTACGAAACCATCATGGTCAACTGCAATCCGGAAACCGTCTCGACCGACTACGACACGTCCGATCGCCTGTATTTCGAGCCGCTGACGCTCGAAGACGTGCTCGAGATCATCGACAAGGAAAAGCCCAAGGGTGTCATCGTGCAGTACGGTGGCCAGACGCCGCTGAAGCTCGCGCGCGCGCTCGAGGCCAACGGTGCACCGGTCATCGGCACCTCGCCGGACTCGATCGACCTGGCCGAGGATCGCGAGCGCTTCCAGCAGATGGTGCAGAAGCTCGGCCTGGCGCAGCCGCCGAACCGCACCGCGCGCACCGCCGACCAGGCGCTCGCGCTGGCGCGCGAGATCGGCTATCCGATGGTCGTGCGCCCGAGCTACGTGCTCGGCGGCCGCGCGATGGAAGTCGTGCATTCCGATGCTGATCTCAAGCGCTACATCACCGAAGCCGTGCGCGTGTCCGACGATTCGCCGGTGCTGCTCGACCGCTTCCTCGACAACGCGGTGGAAGTCGACGTCGACATCGTCGCCGACAGCGACGGCAATGTGCTGATCGGCGGCATCATGGAACACATCGAGGAAGCCGGCGTGCACTCGGGCGACTCGTCCTGCTCGCTGCCGCCGTATTCGCTGTCGCCGGAAATTCAGGACCAGATGCGCGACCAGGTGCGGGCGATGGCGCGCGAGCTGAAGGTCATTGGCCTCATGAACACCCAGTTCGCGATCCAGGACGACAAGGTGTTCATCCTCGAAGTGAACCCGCGCGCCTCGCGTACGGTGCCGTTCGTCTCCAAGGCCACCGGCGTGGCGCTGGCCAAGATCGCGGCGCGCTGCATGGTGGGGCAGAGCCTGATTTCGCAGAACGCGACGCGCGAAGTGATTCCGGAGTATTACTCCGTGAAAGAAGCGATCTTCCCGTTCCTGAAGTTCCAGAACGTCGATCCCATCCTCGGTCCGGAAATGCGTTCCACCGGCGAAGTCATGGGCGTGGGCCGCAGCTTCGGCGCGGCGTTCGCGCGCGCGCATGAAGCCGCCAACATCAGCGCGCCGCCCAAGGGCAAGGTGTTCGTGTCGGTGCGCGATCCGGACAAGCAGCGCCTGCTGCCGGTGGCGCAGGACCTGCTGCGTCGTGGCTACTCGCTGGTTGCAACGAGCGGCACCAGCGACTGGCTCAGGGCACAGGGCCTGGACTGCGCCCGCGTCAACAAGGTCATCGAAGGCCGCCCGCACGTCGTCGACCTGATCAAGAACGGCGAGATCGTCTTCATCGTCAACACCACCGAAGGCAAGCAGGCCATCGCCGATTCGTTCTCGATCCGGCGCGAGGCCCTGCAGCAGCGCATCACCTATTCGACTACCATTGCCGGCGCCCGCGCGCTGCTGCATTCGCTGGACTATCGCGGAGACGGCAGCGTCAACAGCCTGCAAGAGCTGCATAAGGAATTGAAAGCATGAAGCGTCCGCCCTTGACCCTCAAAGGCGCCGAGCGTCTGCGCGACGAGCTGGAAAAGCTCAAGACCGTGGACCGCCCGCGCATCATCGAAGCGATCGCCGAGGCGCGCGCGCATGGCGATCTCAAGGAGAACGCCGAATACCACGCGGCGCGCGAGCAGCAGGGCTTCGTCGAAGGCCGCATCCAGGAAATGGAAGCGACCCTGAGCTATGCCGAAGTCATAGACGTATCGAAATTGCAGGCCGGCACGCGCATCGTGTTCGGCGCCATCGTCGACCTCGAGGACGAGGAGTCCGGCGACAAGGTCACCTACCAGATCGTCGGCGACATCGAAGCCGACATCAAACAGCGCCTCATCGCGGTCAGCTCGCCGATCGCGCGCGCACTGATCGGCAAGAGCCAGGGCGATTCGTTCGAGTTCCAGGCACCCAACGGCGTGAAGCGCTACGAGGTCATGGCGGTTCGGTACGATTGATGGGGCGTGTGGATGGGGCGATGCGCGCTGCCCAAGCGGCGGTCGATACGACGCAGCCGTTCTGAAGTGATCGTGCAGCGACTTCATCCCCACCCAACCCGCCGGCCCGTTGGGCGTTCAGGACGGTGAGAGCCTTCGGCTCTAAGTGACTGCTCTTTACGCTCTTGAAGGGGAGGGCAGTTGGCGCAAGCGCTACGGTTGAGCGACGTCGCAGCGCTTTGCTCCCTCCCCTTCAAGGGGAGGGCTGGGGTGGGGATGGTGTAGCGACAGCGGAGGGAATTGCATGAACACATTGACCCTGCTGCTGCCTCCGCGCCGCGTGCTCGCCGCCGACGCACAGCTCGCCGCTGGCCCCATTGCACGCTGGCTCGCTCGCGGCGACACCGCGCCGGCCGCCGCTGCCGGACGCGACATCGCCATTCGTGAACTTTTCCAGTTTGCCGGGAAAACCATTCCCGTCGCGGCATTGACACGCCAGGCCGACTGCGCCGATGCGGGCGACAACGTCTGGCTGCGCGCCGATCCGGCGCACGTGCGTGCCGACATGGCCACGGCGCGGATGCTCGCCTGCGGCGAGCTCGGGCTCAGCGCCAATGACTGCCAGGAATTGCTGCGTCCCCTCAAGCCGCTGTTCGGCGACAGCGGTTTTCCGATCGATGCACCGGTGCCGTCACGCTGGTACCTGCGCGCGCCTGCCGGCGCACAGTTGCCGGTATTCGTGCCGCCGGATCAGGCCCTCGGCGATGATCTGCGCCTGCATCTGCCCGACGGCAACGAAGGCAAGCGCTGGCGCAGTCTGCTCAACGAGGCGCAGATCGTGCTGCACAACCATCCGCTGAACCAGCAGCGCGCCGCGCGTGGCCAGTTGCCGGTCAACAGCCTGTGGTTCTGGGGCGCCGGCAGCCTGCCACAGTGGATCAAGACGCCGCTCGCCCGCGTGCTAACGCGCGATGCGGTGCTGGCGGCGCTCGCGCGGCAGGCCGGATGCGCCCTGGTGGCGCCGCAACCGGATGCGCTGGCCGGCTTCGACGGGCACACCCTGGTCGACCTCGACGATGCGGCCTCGCTGGCGGCACTCGCGGCGCAGTGG
>JAAFHE010000268.1 GCA_013298265.1 Lysobacterales bacterium
CTCGACGCCGATTGGCCACGGATCCAGGTGCACGACGAGCGCGATCCTGGGATCGCGGTCGCTCCGTCGCAGTTGGCCTATGTCATCTACACCTCGGGATCGACCGGCACGCCGAAAGGCGTCGCGGTCGAGCATCACGGGCTGAGGAACCTGATCGACTGGCATCGCAAGACGTATGCGCTGACGCGGCAGGATCGGGCGACGATGGTGGCCGGGCCGGGGTTCGATGCCTCGGTCTGGGAGGTCTGGCCGTATCTGGCTGCCGGCGCCAGCCTGCACATTCCCGGCGATGCAGAGCGTCATTCGCCTACACGGCTGCTGCGCTGGCTGGCCGCGCACAAGGCGACGATCTGCTTCCTGCCCACGCCGCTGGCCGTGGCGGTGTTGAACGAACCATGGCCGGAGGCGATGGAACTTCGCGCCTTGCTGACTGGCGGCGACAAGCTGCTGTGCCGGCCGCCGCCGGGGTGTGCAACGACACTGTTCAATCATTACGGGCCGACCGAGTACAGCGTCGTTGCGACCGGTTGCGAAGTGCCGCCGCAGGGCGAGCCGGAGGTTCCACCGATTGGTCGGCCGATCGCCAATACCCGAGTCTATGTGCTGGATGCACGGATGCAGCCGGTGCCGCAAGGCCTGCCTGGCGAGCTGTGCATCGCGGGGGCGGGGCTGGCGCGCGGCTATCTCTTGCGTCCTGGACTGACCGCGGCGCGCTTCGTTCCGGATCCGTTCTCCACCGAACCGGGCACGCGGCTCTACCGTACCGGCGATCTGGCGCGCTTGCGCGAAGACGGCCAGAGCGAGTTCCTGGGTCGCTCCGACCGTCAGCTCAAGCTGCGCGGGTTCCGCATCGAACTGGAAGAGATCGAGGCTGCGGTGGTCGCGCACCCGGCAGTGCGCGATGTCGCGGTGATCGCGCGCGAGGACGGCCCGGGCGATGTTTGCCTGGTCGGCTACGTCGTGCCGCGATCCGGTCACGAGGCTTCGGCCGCGGAACTGCGTGCCCATCTCAAGCAGCGTCTGCCTCATTACATGGTGCCCGCCGCCTTCGTCGTGCTCGACGGCCTGCCGCTGTCGCCGAACGGCAAGGTCGACCGCCATGCACTGCCGGCACCGATCTGGGCTGGGGACGATGCCACCGATACCGGCCCGCGCAATCCGATCGAGGAAACGGTCGCCGGCATCTGGAGTGCGGTGCTGGGCACGAAGCGGGTCGGTCGGCACGACGACTTCTTCGCTCTTGGCGGGCATTCGCTGATCGCCACCCGGGTGGCGATGCGCATCAACGAGGCGTTCGGGATCGAACTGCCTCTGCGCGATCTGTTCGAAGCGCCGACAGTGGCGGAGCTGGCCGAGCGTATCGGCTGCCTGAGCGGTGTTGGAGCCGACCGCGGTGCGCAGCAGCCGATCACGCGCCTGCCACGCGACCGGCCGCTGCCGCTGTCGTTCGCCCAGCAGCGGCTGTGGTTCCTTGATCAGCTCGAGCCGGGCAAGGTCAACTACAACATTCCGGTAGCGGTGCGCCTGAGCGGCCGGCTCGATGCCGATGCGCTGGAGCGCAGCATCGGCGCGATCGTGGTGCGTCACGAAGTGTTGCGGACCACCTTCGCCAACGTCGACGGCCAGCCGCAGCAATCCATCGCGCCGGCCGGCGCATGGTGTCTGCAGCGGCGCGAACTCGACGAAGCCGAGGCCTCGCGACGCGAGGCCGAGATTGCGCGTCTGGCCAAGGAAGAAGCGGGGCGGCCGTTCGACCTGTCGCGCGATCCGCTGCTGCGCGGCGTGCTGTGGCGGTTGTCCGACGACGAGCATGTGCTGCTGTTGACCACGCACCACATCGTCTTCGACGGATGGTCGGCGGGCGTGCTGGTCCAGGAGTTGTCTGGCCTGTACCTGGCGTTTTGCCGCGGCGAAGCATCGCCGCTGCCCAGCTTGCCCGTGCAGTACGCGGACTTCGCCCATTGGCAGCGCGAGCGGTTCGGTGCCGACTGGCTCGCGCCGCATCTGGCGTACTGGCGGCAGCGGTTGCGTGGGCCGCTGCCGATGCTGGAACTGCCTGCGGTGGGCCAGCGCGGCGCGTCCGAACCGGCGCGTGCTGCGACCGAGCGGATCCGGTTTTCCGAACCGTTGTACGCGGCGTTCCAGCGTTTCAACCGCGAACGCAGCGTGACCCCGTTCATGACCCTGCTGGCGGCATTCCAGACCCTGTTGCACCGCTATACCGGGCTCGACGACATCCTGATCGGTACGCCGGTGGCTGGCCGCACCCACATCGACATCGAGCCGTTGATCGGTTTTTTCGCCAACACGTTGGTGTTGCGCGGGGATCTGTCGGGCGATCCGAGCTTCGGTGAACTGCTCGAGCGCGCGCGCGAGTTGACCCTCGAAGGGCATGCCCACAGCGAGATCCCGTTCGAGATGCTGGTGCAGGAGTTGCAGCCCGAGCGCAATCTCGACCGCACGCCGCTGTTCCAGGTGATGTTGGTAGTGCAGAGCATCGCACTGGAGACCAGGCTGCCGGAGTTGTCGGTGCAGCCGCTGCAGTTGGAGGCTGCGCAGGCGAAGTTCGACCTGACCCTTTCCCTCGGCGAGAGCGAGGAAGGGATGAGCGGGCATTGGGAGTACGACGCCACCCGCGTCGACGGCGCCGCGGTCGCACGTATGAGCTTGCACCTGAGCGCGTTGCTGGAGCGGGCGATCGCAGCACCGGACACGCCGGTTTCACGGCTGGCAATGCTCTCGCCGCAGGAATTGCGGCGGGTGACGCGGGAATGGAACGACACCGCGTCGGCGTATCCGGACGCCTGCATCCATGAACTGTTCCAGGCACAGGCAGCGCGTACGCCCGAGGCAATCGCGCTGATCGACGGCGAACAGCGGCTGAGCTACCGCGAGTTGAACCGGCGCGCCAACCGCTTGGCCCGGCATCTTTGCGCGTGCGGCGTGGGACCGGAAACGGTTGTCGGCATCGTGCTGCAACGCACCGCGGCGATGGTGACCGCGTTGCTCGGCGTGCTCAAGGCGGGTGGGGCTTACCTGCCACTGGACCCGGAGTATCCGCCCAAGCGGCTGGCGATGATGGTCGAAGACGCGCGCCCAAGCGTGTTGCTCACCCAGGAAAGTTTGCGCGCGTTGAGCGAAGAACTGGGCGGAGAGGTGGTGTGCCTGGACGATGATGTCTTCAACCGCGTAGCGGAGGCGGATGACGACTTCGACAGCGTTGTCTGCACTGGCAATCTCGCCTACATCCTCTACACCTCCGGTTCGACCGGCCGGCCCAAGGGCGTGGCGGTCGAGCACCGCAGCGCGACGGCGTTGATCCATTGGGCGGGGACGCGCTTCAGCGCCGTGCAGCTCGCCGGCGTCCTGGCATCGACCTCGATCTGCTTTGACCTGTCGGTGTTCGAACTGTTCGTACCGCTGGCCAGCGGCGGCTGCGTGGTGCTGGCGCAGGATGCGCTGGCGCTGGCCACACTGAGCGCGGCGGACGAGATCACCCTGATCAACACCGTGCCGTCAGCGCTGACCGAGCTGATCCGCCTGGGTGCGATCAGCGCGGGTGTGTGTGCGATCAATCTGGCCGGCGAGCCGCTGCACAACGCGTTGGCGCAGCGCGCCTACGCGTTACGCGGTGTGCGCCAGGTGATGAATCTGTACGGGCCGTCGGAGGATACGACTTACTCCACCTGTGTCGTGGTCGAACGCGGCGCCAGCCAGGCGCCGACGATCGGACGGCCGATCGCCAACACCCAGGCCTATATCCTCGACGCGGCGCTGCAGCCGGTGCCGCCGGGCGTCGCCGGCGAGTTGTATCTGGGCGGCGCCGGCTTGGCGCGCGGCTATCTGCTGCGCCCGGCGTTGACCGCCGAACGTTTCGTGCCGGACGCGATGTCCGCCGCAAAGGGCGCGCGGCTGTATCGCACCGGCGATCTGGCGCGCTTCCGCGAGGACGGCGAGATCGAGTTCCTCGGCCGCGCCGACCAACAGATCAAGCTGCGTGGGTTCCGTATCGAACTGGCCGAGATCGAAGCCGCCCTGACCGCGCACCCGTCGGTCCGCGACGCCGCTGCGATCGTGCGCGATGACGCAGCCGGCGAGCCGGCCATCGTCGCTTGTTTCGTCGCTGCGGACGGGGCGGCGCCCAGCGTCGCGGAATTGCGTGCGTGCCTCAAGCAGGTTCTGCCGCACTACATGGTGCCTGCCGCATTCGTCGCGCTCGAACGCTTGCCGCTGTCGCCCAACGGCAAGGTGGATCGGCGCGCGCTGGCGGCGCTCGCCGCGCCAGATGCGGCCGATGCAGCCGACGCGGTTGTGCCGCGCAACCCGCTCGAACAGGCCGTGGCCGATATCTGGGCATCGGTGCTGGGCGTCGAGCGCGTCGGCGTTCACGACAATTTCTTCGATCTGGGCGGCCACTCCCTGGTCGCGACCCGCGTGGCCTCGCGTATCAACGAGACCTTCCACATCGAATTGCCACTGCGCTACGTGTTCGAGGCACCGACCGTGGAGGAGCTGGCCGCGCGTATCCGGCCCCTGATCGGCTCCGGCGCCCGCCAGTGCGCGCAGTCGATCCAACGTTTGCCGCGTGGCGCGCCGTTCCCGTTGTCCTTCGCCCAGCAGCGGCTGTGGTTCCTGTCCCAGTTCGAGGGTGCCGGCCAGGCCTATCGCATCGCCGGCGGCGTCCGGCTGACCGGGACGCTCGACCGTGCGGCCCTGCGCGGCGCGCTCGACGCGATCGTGGTCCGGCACGAGACGCTGCGCACCACGTTCGCGCAATCGCAGGGCCAACCGGTGCAGATCGTCGCCGAGGCCGGCGCCGGGTTTGCGTTCGAAGAAACCGATCTGCAGTGCGAAGCCGATCCCATCGAGGCGCTGCATGGGATTGCGCGCGGCGAGGCGAGCGCGCCGTTCGACCTGGAACGTGGCCCGCTGATCCGCGCACGGCTGGCGCAACTGGCCGAAGACGATCACGCGCTGTTGCTGACGATGCATCACATCATCTCCGACGGCTGGTCGATGGGCGTGCTCATCAACGAGCTGGGTACGTTCTATCAGGCGCTGCGCGACGGCAAAACGGCGGAGCTGCCGGAGTTGCCGGTCCAGTACGCCGACTACGCGGCCTGGCAGCGGCAATGGCTGAGCGGCGAAGTGCTGGAGCAGCAGGCCGCGTATTGGAAACAGGCGCTGCTGGGGGCGCCAGCGTTGTTGGAGCTGCCGACAGACCGCGCCCGGCCGGCCGAGCAGGGCTATGCCGGCGATGCGGTCCGGGTCGATCTGGACGAAGCGCTGGCGGGCCGCCTCAGGGCGTTGGCGCGACGGCACGGGACGACGCTGTATGCCGCGCTGCTGGCGGGCTGGGCAGCGTTGCTGGCACGACTGTCGGGACAGGACGATCTGATCGTCGGCACGCCGGTGGCCAACCGCACCCGCACCGAGCTGGAGCCGCTGATCGGCTTTTGCGCGAACACCGTGGCGCTGCGGCTGGATCTGAGCGGCGCGCCGACGGGGACCGAACTGCTGCAGCGCGTCGCCGCGGCGACGCTGCAGGCACAGCAGCATCAGGATATTCCTTTCCAGCAAGTGGTGGAGATCGTGCAGCCCGCGCGCAGCCTGGCGCATGCGCCGATCTTCCAGGTCATGTTCGCCTGGCAGAACGTGCCGGAAGGCCGCACGGATCTGCCGGAGTTGAGCATCGCACCGATCGAGATGCCGCGTGTCGCCTCGATCTTCGACATGACGCTGTCGTTGCGCGACACCGGTGCAGGAATCACCGGCGAGCTGGAGTATGCGACGGCGCTGTTCGAACGGCCGACGGTAGACCGCTACCTGGAGTGCTGGCGAACGCTTTTGCAGGCTCTGGTCAAGGACGAGACGGCGGCAGTGAAGCGGCTGCCGTTGCTGACGGACGCGGAACGGCGGTCGCTGGAGCAGTGGAGCAGCGGACCCATCGTGGCTAACGATACGTCGCCCGAGTGCGCGCAGGACCCGTTCGAGCGGCAGGCGGCGCAG
>JAAFHE010000269.1 GCA_013298265.1 Lysobacterales bacterium
CACAGATCGACGAGTTCGAAGCGCGCGATGCGCTGCCATTGCTGCGGAGTAAAGAAATCCAGATTGCGTCCGGTGCCGCCGCCGAGCTCGACGACGCGCGCGCGCTCGGGCAATTGCAGGCCGGCAATCAGTTCGCGCCGGCCCTGCAGCAGGCGTTCGCGGAACTTGTCGTAGTGCGCGGCCTGCGGCGCATAGAACGCCTGCAGACGCTGCTCGTGCGAGGACTTGCGCGGCATGCCGCGCAAGAGGCTCAGCAGCACGCCGGCATCGGCGCGCAGGGTCTCAAGCCGGCGCATCGGCGATCACGAAGCCGGCGTAGGTGTGCACCCGGTCACCGCGCTGCAGCGATTGCGCCAGCTCGTCCTGGAACGCGAGTACGTCGCGCAGCCGCCGGCCTTCGCTGCCGATGCGCAGCGTATCGAGGTATTCCGGGCGCTCATGCGCGCTGCGCAGCAGGATGCGCGCGCCGGGCGCGGCGCGCTGCAGGATGACGTCCCATTCCTCGGCCAGTGCCTGCGGGTGATAGCTGCTCATCCAGTCCATGTGATCAAGCAGCACGAAGCGCGTGATCGGCTCGTCGTGGCTGCGCAGGAACTCGGTGACGGTCGTCGTATGCGGCACGATCGCATCGACGCGGCCGGCCTTGAGCGCGGCGAAGTTGTCCGGCTTGAGGTATTCCGGGCAGCAGTCGCGGCGATAGCGGCCGGCGACGTAGACGTGCCAGAAATAGTTGTCGCTGACCGGCAGCTGGCGGAACACGTACTGCACGGCGTCGCGGATGAAGCCGGCGATGCCGTCGGTGTGCTGCGCCTCGACGAGCTTGCGCTGCGGATACGGCACGCCGAGCAGGCTCATGACGAACTGCTGCGACAGCAGCCAGTTCAGCGGCCGGTTCCACATCAGCGGCGCTACGCGGTCGTCGTAGATCACGCGCTGTTCGGACAGGTCGCGCGCCTGGAACAGTGCGGTCAGCGCATGGTTGAGCCGCGGGCGCAGGCGGAAATACGTGCGGCAGCTGCGCGCGACGATGCCCGACAGGCCATGGAAGTAGAAACTGCCGTGGGGATTGGCGAACCAGTCCCAGTGCTTGTCCCACCACTGCTGCGCAAAGGGGCTGAGTTCGGCACGCAGCTGGGTCTGGTAGAGGGTGCGGAATTCGGCGTGATAGCCCTCGCCGAAGATCGCGAAATAGTCATCGAATTCGAGCCGGCGGATGCCGGCGATCTTCAGTTCGAGCAGCGCGGTCTGGCGCGGGTTGGCGTCGACCGCGTGCACGCGGCGCGGACCGGCGATGGCGTAGTCGAGCGCATTGCAGCCGGCACTCGTGATCACGAGCACGCTGTCGTCAGGACCCAGACGCAAGGCCTGGCGATCGACCGCCGGATCCTCCCAGCAGGTGTTGTAGACCAGATTGCGCGAGTAGATGGCGTTGAACAGGCGCTGGTCGAGGCGGTCGCGTAAGCTGGGTGTGTCCATGGCGTTTTCGCGGTCGGTGGCGCGCACGCTAGCCGCGCCGCATGACACGGCCATGACTGCGACCGAAGGTCGCAGCCGTGCCGATGCGACAGCGCGTAAAGTCGCGCCCATGTCGATGCTTTCTGCCGGTCTGTTGCGCAGCCTTGCAACCCTGCGCTGGTTTGCCGTCGCCGGCCAGGCTCTTGCCGTGGCGTTGGCGGTGCACGGCCTGGGGTTGCCGTTCGCCCCCGTGCCGTTGTGGTGCGGCGTCGCCGCGCTGGCGGTGTTCAATCTGTGGGCCGTGCCGCGTGCGCGCCGTCTCGCGCAGGCGAGCACGCGCGAGGCGTTGCTGCATCTGCTGGTCGATGTCGTCAACCTGACCTGGATGATCGCCTGGAGCGGCGGCGCGATGAATCCGTTCGCGTCGCTGTTCCTGCTGCCGCTCGCGCTCGCGGCAGTGGCCATGTCATGGCGCGCGGTCGCCGCCGTGCTGCTGGCCTGCGGCGGCGGCTATGCCGTGTCCACCGCGCTGGGCCAGCCGCTGCCGCACGTGCACGGCGTGTTCGGCGACACGCTGGATCTGCATCTGTGGGGCATGGGTGCCAACTTCGTCGTGTCCGGCGCTGTGGTGGCCTGGTTCCTCACCCGGCTCGCGCAGACGCTGCGCGAGCGCGAGCTGGAACTGGCGCGACTGCGCGAGCAGTTCGCGCGGCGCGAAGGCATCGTCGCGCTGGCCACGCACGCGGCTGCCGTCGCGCACGAACTCAACACACCGCTAGGGACGCTGACACTGATGATCGAGGACGCCATCGCCGAAGCGCCTGCCGGCAGCGAGCGACGCGCCGATGCGGAATTGATGTCCACCCTCGTCGACGAATGCCGCGACCGCGTGCGCCAACTGGCACGGCCTGCGGACGGCCTGCCTTCGGTGCAGTCGCGCCGGCTGTGCGATGTGCTCGACCAGCTCGTCGAACGCTGGCAACTGCTGCGGCCTACGGTGGTTCTGGCGCGATCTGGGGACCTTCCGGCCGCCCTCGTCGTGGACTGGGACGCGGGCGTAGGCCATCTGTTGCAGGCCTTGCTCAACAACGCCGCGGATGCGAGCCAGTCGGTCGGTTGTGCACAGGTGGATCTTGCGCTGGTGTGGAATGACGGACGCCTGCACGGCAGCGTGCGCGACTTCGGCGCTGGCCTGGAGCTTGCCGGCCTGGGCCTGCCGGGCCGCCTGTTCCAGTCGAGCAAGCCCGATGGCCTCGGGCTGGGACTGGCGTTGTCGCATGCGACCGTCGAGCGGCTCGGCGGCACGCTGACGCTGGATGGTGCCGACGGCGGCGGCGTCTGTGTTCGCTTCGAGTTGCCGTTGAGCGGTGCCGTCGCATGAAGGGCCTGCTGATCGACGACGACGAGGTCTACGCGCGCATCCTGCAACGCTCTCTGCAGCGCCGTGGCCTGAGCGTGAGCGTGGCGCACGATGCGCCTCAGGCGCTGGCGCTGGCGGTCGCCGAGGCGCCGGACTTCGCCCTGGTCGATCTCAAGCTCGGTGCGAGTTCCGGCCTGGACCTGATCGCGCCGCTGCGCGCGGCGCGGGCCGACATGCAGATCGTGCTGGTCACCGGCTATGCCAGCGTCGCGACTGCGGTCGAGGCGATCAAGCGCGGTGCCGACAACTATCTGCCCAAGCCGACTACGGCCGAGGCGTTGCTGCGTGCGCTGCAGGACGAGCCGTTCGCCGAAGAGCCGGACACCATGACGCCGCTCAATCGTCTGGAGTGGGAGCACATCCAGCAGGCGCTGGTTGAATGCGACGGCAATATTTCAGCGGCCGCGCGCCTGCTCGGCATGCATCGGCGCAGCCTGCAGCGCAAGCTCGCCAAGCGGCCCGGACCCGAGCGCGTCGAGCGCGGGCCGGAGTAGCACAGTCATAGGCCGACGCAACCGGGACGGTTGCCTGCGGCACTCATCCGGCAATGTCGATCGCCGCGCCCTGCGACAGTCGGTCGCATCGCGCGCCCGCTCTGGGCGTGGCGTACTTCACCCTTTGCACAATGCCGCGCTGCCCGGAATGGAGTCCTGAAATGATCATGCTGCCGTTGTCTGCCGCCGTCACCCTCGCGCTGGCTGCGTCCTCACCCACACCCGCGGAGACCACACCGCCGCCTGAGACGCCGGACTACGCCGACGCCCGGCGTACGCTGCTACCGCGTGTCGAGGTGGAGGCCAGCCGGGACGCAACACGTATCGAAGCGGCGCGCGCGCGTCTGGGCGAAACCGCCGGTGCGGTCGGACTCGTCGATGCGGAGCGCTATCGCGAGCAGCGCACCAGCACACTCGCCGATGCACTGGGCTATGCGGCCGGTGTGTTCGTGCAGCCGCGCTTCGGTTCGGAGGAGTCGCGCCTGTCGGTGCGTGGTTCCGGATTGCAGCGCACGTTCCACTTGCGCGGTCTGGAGCTGATGCAGGATGGCGTTTATCTGAATCAGGCCGACGGCGGTGGTGATTTCCAGGCCGTCGAACCGCTCGCCGCCCGCTACATCGAGGTCTATCGCGGCGCGAACGCGCTGCAGTACGGCGCGGCCACGCTCGGCGGCGCAATCAATTTCGTCAGCCCGACCGGGCACAGTGCGCCGCCGCTGGACCTGCGTGTGGAAGGCGGCAGCTTCGGCTACCAGCGTGGTCAGGCTGCGTTCGCCGGAGCGGGCGAGACACAGGACTACTACGCCAGCGTCAGCGCCTTCGCCCAGGACGGTTTCCGCGATCATGCAAAGCAGGAAACCTATCGCTTCTTCTCCAACTACGGTTTTGCGCTGGACCGTGGCGAGACACGTTTCTACGCCACGCGCGTGAACTCGAATTCGCAGCTGCCCGGCAGCCTGACCCTGGCCGAGCTGCGCGATGATCCCACCCGCGCGGCGCCGGCGAACATCAGCGGCGACCAGCGCCGCGACTTCGACCTGACCCGCGTCGCCAATCGCAGCCAGCTACGTCTCGACAATGGCGATGATGTGGAATTCGGTGCGTTCTACGCGACCAAGCGCCTCAATCACCCGATCTTCCAGGTGATCGTGCAGGACTCGCGCGATTACGGCGGCAATCTGCGCTGGCGCCACGAGGCGCAGTGGGGCGGTCATCGCAGCGTGCTCACCGGCGGTGCTGCGGCAGTTGCCGGCACGCTGGAGGATCGGCGCTACGTCAATGTCGGCGGCGAGCGCGGCGCCGTGACGAATGGCTTCGACAATCGCGCCACGCGGCTGTCCGCCTTCCTCGAGCAGCAGTTCTATCTGACACCGCAGACCGCGCTCGTCATCGGCGTGCAGGCGTCGCGCAACCGGCGCGAGGCGCGCGATACCGTCGTCATCAACGCGCGCGACGAAAGCTATGCACGGACCTATTCCGGCGTCAGTCCCAAGCTCGGCCTGCGCCATGATGTCGCCGATGGCATCACCGTGTTCGGCAATCTGAGCCGCAGCTACGAGCCGCCGAGTTTCGGCGAGCTGGCCGGCGGTCCTCAGGTCACGTTGGTCGACGCGCAGAAGGCGACCAGCGGTGAAGTCGGCCTGCGCGTCGAACGCGAACAGCTCTCGCTCGACGCGGCGCTCTACCGTGCCGACCTGCGCGATGAACTGCTCGCGCTGACCGACGCCGACGGTAATCCGCGCGGCACGGTCAACGCCGCGCGCACGCGTCACCAGGGCCTCGAGTTCGCCGCCGGCTGGCGCTTCACCGATGCGGCGGAGCTGCGCGTGGCCTACCTGTGGAACGATTTCCGTTTCGACGGCGACGCGGTCTACGGCGACAACCGGCTCGCCGGCATCCCGCCGCAGTTGCTGCGCGCCGAACTGCGCTGGAGTTTCGGCGACTGGTATGTCGCGCCGACGGCCGAGTGGTCGCCGCAGCGGGCTTTCGTCGATCACGCCAATACGCTCGCGGCGGACGGCTATGCAATCGCCGGACTGCGTGTCGGCGGCGACTGGCAGCAGCGCTGGCGCTGGTTCGTGGATGCACGCAACCTCGGCGACCGGCGCTACGCCGCGACAACTGGCGTGATCGCCGATGCGCTGGGCCGGGACGGCCGCCTGTTCCTGCCCGGTGACGGCCGTTCGGTGTTCGCAGGCCTGGAGTGGCGGCGCTAGGCCTACTCCTCACTCGTTCTCCTGCGCCCGCCGATACGAAGGGATGCGGCAACTCCCGGGTGGGCCCGATCAGCGCCGCATCAATGCGGACGCCATATGACCGCATTGGACCCTAACGTGCGCGCCAGCCCAGCCGGGTGGGAAGGGAGAGGGAAATGAACGAGTCTGTGGATGAACGGCGCCGCGTACTGTTGCAGTCCGCCGCTGTCGGAATCGCATTGGGAGGCATCATGAGCACGGCGACTGCGGAAACCGCGCAGGGCAAGAAAGACGAGCCGGCGAAGAAGGACACGCCCGTGCTGAATCCGGGCAAGCCCGGTGATTTCGATTTCCTCGCCGGCAGCTGGAAGATCCGGCATCGCCGCCTGAAGAAGTCGGGCACGCAGGACTGGGACGAGTTCGACAGCGAGGC
>JAAFHE010000027.1 GCA_013298265.1 Lysobacterales bacterium
CGTACGCGACCACGGCCGTGACTACTGGACCGGCACGGTCTACACGACCAACCGGCGTGTCTGGGAACACGACGACGCGTTCAAGTCGTACTTGCGGCGCACGCGCTGCATGGCCATCGACATGGAGACCGCGACCGTATTCAGCGTCGGCTTTGCCAACAAGATTCCGACCGGGGCGCTGCTGCTGGTGTCTGATCAGCCCATGATTCCCGAAGGCGTGAAGACCGAGGAAAGTGATCGCAAGGTCACCGGCGAATTCGTCGAGGCACAGATCCGCATCGGCATCGACGCGCTCAAGGAAATCCGCGACGAGGGGCAGTCGGTCAAGCACCTGCGCTTCTGAACCCTGCTGCGCGGGCCTGCATCTCGCGAACACGCGGCTGCCGCATCTGCCGCGTGTTTTTGCGCTGGTGCTGCGCGGGGAGCCTGCGGCTTGCGAGGGGAGAAATAGCGGAATGCCTGACGATGTCGCTACGTTCCGGCCAGCACTAGCTGACACGGGATCATCGGTCCACCGCGCCTAGTTCTTCTTGACGTCGTCCATGCTCCAGTTGAACTGGAGCAGGATCACGGCGGGTTCCTTGTCACCTTCGAAGCGGACCTTGCAGTCCAGCGTCTGTTTGTACTCGCTGGTCAGGCCCTTGTCGAAGACGATTTCTCCATTGAGCGAGAGAATGTCGCCGCTTTCGGTTTTGGCCTTGCTCGCCATTGTCTTGACGTCAAGTTCAAAGATGCGGCCCGCCAGTTTGTTCCTGACTGCCGACTCGCAGGCGCGGGCCGCCGTTTCCTCCCGGCCGCCGCCACAGGCACTGAGCAATACCGCCATTGCGACTGCCACTATCGCTGCGCGCATCGACTGTCTCCCCCTGTTGCTGCTCGGTCCGGACCCACGGGACTTCAACAGCGTTGCCCGGGACTGACCGGTTGAGCCCGAGTATAGCAGCGGCCTACGCATCCGCTCTGGCTGCGCGGGAGCGCCGCGGGCAGGAGTTGCTGTTGCATGCAACATCTGAGCGCGGCGGGGAATCATTGATTTCCCGCCGGCAAAACACGCGAAGCATTCAGTAGCGCGGAATCGAACTGTCGATCTGCCGCGACCACGCATCGATGCCGCCTTCCACGTTGAATACCTGGCGGAAACCCAGGCCGCGGAAGTGCTCGGCTGCGCCCCGGCTGGAATTGCCGTGATGGCACAGGAAGGCGAGTGGCTGATCCTTCGGTAGCGCCGACAGGCGCGGAGCGCTGTCCTCGTCGAGCACCTGCGCCGCCGCGAACGGCGCCAGCGCGCGGTCGGGCGCCGGACGCACGTCGATTACGGTGATGTCGCCGCGCTCCAGCCGCGCCTTGAGGCGCTCCACGTCCAGCGACTGCACTGCGGGAGGCGCGTTCGGGTTTGTGATGGACAGGCCGCTGCCCTGCACGCTGTCGACCCAGTCAATGACGATGCCGCGGGCGCGCTGGGCTGTAGTCACGTCCATGAGGATGTCGATGCCGCTGGCAGTCGCACGGATCTCGCTTCCTTCGGCTTCGCGCAGGTAGAACTGCGCCTGGAAGCGTCCGTCGATGGACAAGTGCAGCGAAGCACCGCGACTGTCGGCGAGGCCGGCCCGCATCGCGTCGGCGGCTGCGGCGGTGATCGTGATGTCTGGCGGCGAGCGGTCTGGCTTGGGCAGGCCCAGCAGTTCATGCAGCTCGCCGTTGTTGGCCATGCCGGCGACGATGTCGGCGCCGCCGATCAGCTCGCCGTCAACGTAGAGCTGCGGAATCGTCGGCCAGTTGCCATACGCCTTGATGCCTTCGCGGATGTCCGGATCGGCCAGTACATCGACGCTGACATAGTCGTCGAGCAGGCTGTTGAGGATGCCGACGGTGCCGGCTGAAAAACCGCAGCGCGGTGCGTCGCGCGTCCCCTTCATGAACAGCACGATGCGGTTTTGCTGCAGCAGGGAGTCGATACGCGAACGGAGGGCAGGGTCGAGATTCATCGGATTCCAGGAGCGTGCGGTCAGGCGGGAATGATAGCGTCGGCGATATGCGGACGCGCGCGGCGTCAGGCAAGAGGCGTTGGTTGCGTTGGGGGAAGCCCCCTGCGCGATACGGCCACGGTGCCGGATTGGCCGGGCGGGCATCGACCACGGGTTCGCACTGCGGACATATTCACGTTTCCTGGGGGTGCTAAAGGGCGTTTGCAGTGGGCGGCTGCGCGATAATCGCGGTGGCTTGGCCCTTGTCCATGGATCCTGGAGAACCGTATGCGTCGTTCGCTGCTCGCTCTGAGCATTTCCCTGGCTCTGTCCGCTACCGCAGTCGCACAGCAACAGGCCGTGCCGCCGAAGCCGCAGGCCGACGATCCCAGCATTCCGATCACGTACGTCGGCACGAATGCGCGGGTCAGCCTGGGTGTCAATGACGACGGCGACATCAACGGCGAGGCGCTGGGAATTTTCGGCTTCGACGGCGATTCGGCCTGGATCGCGCAATTGTGGCTGGCCGAACACGGCGCCGGCGGCGTGCAGCTTGACTATCACTGGTTGTGGGGCCGCAAGACGCGCCAGGACTCGATCGACAATCCCGATAGCGTTCGCGTGGCCAAGGCCTTCGTCGCCGTTGACCAGAACATCTGGAATGATCGCAAAGCCACGCTCGGCGTCGGCTACCAGAAAAACGATTTCTTCGTCGACGGCTATGTCTCGGGCGCGCTGACCGGCAACCGCTACGTCGGCACCGATACCGACACGACGACGACTCAGCTGACCGGCATCGCGAACGGCCACGCCTATACGCAGAATCAGACGGTCAGTGTGATTACCGATGCGTTCGAAAAGCCCTACGAAAAAGGCATCGGCCTGCGTTTGGGTCAGTATTTCGACGACGGCCTGTGGCGCCTGCGCGGTGGTCTGGACTACGAACGCGGCAAATACAACTCGGATCAGGCCACGTTGTCGCTCGGTGTGGACAAATACATCCGCAACACCGGCTGGAGCCTGTCGCTCGACGGCGAATACCTGAAGAAATCCGGCGACTTCGAGATCGACAACAACGATACGCGCGGCTGGCTCAGCCTGCGCTACGAGTTCGGCCAGAGCTATCGTCCGCGCGCGCCGTTCCGCGTCGTCGAAGTTCCAGCGCCGGTCGCGGTGGCGAACGTCGCGGCCGAGCCGGCGCTGGTGCGCAACGAGGTGCGCCTCGACGGCGACGCGTTCTTCAACTTCGACCAATCCGACCTGCGGCCGGACGCGATCGCGGCGTTGGACGAACTGCTGGCCAAGCTCACCGGTACCACGCGCGTGAGCCGGATCACCGTCATCGGGCATACCGACAGTGTCGGCAGCGTAGCCTACAACGCCTCTCTTTCCGCTCAGCGTGCCGCGAGCGCCAAGGCCTATCTGGTATCGCGCGGCGTGCCGGCCGACCAGATCGACACGCGTGCCGACGGCGAACTCAATCCGTCCTTTCCGAACGATACGCCTGCCAACCGGCAGAAGAACCGCCGTGTCGACATCGAATTCCTCAGTGTCGAGGAAAGCCTGACGCCGGAGGTAACGCCCGCACCGGCTGCGGCGGTGGAATGGAAGCGCGAGCCCGTCGCCGCACCGGCTGCCTGGATCGAGCGTGCGTTGCGCAATCCAGCGCAGCACAAGCGCACGGTCGATGTCTATCGGTTCGAACGCACGACAACGACGACGACGCTGGGACCGCGGCAGTTTGCGAACACTGCTCCGAACGCCGTCGACGACAGCGTCTCCGTCGCGCGCGACGCGGCCGCGACGAGCATTGCCGTGCTCGCCAACGACACCGATCCGGAGAACGATCCGCTGACGATCACGGCAACCTCTTCACCCGTGCATGGCACGGTCAGCTTCAGCGCCGGCCAGGTCAGCTATACGCCGGCTGCGGGCTATGTCGGCACCGACAGCTTCACCTACACCATCACGGACGGTTTCGGCGGCAGCGACACCGCAACCGTGACGATCACGATTGGCGCCGGCGGCAACCGTCCGCCCGTCGCCGCCAACGACAGCGCGCAGACTCTGCCGGCGACGCCGGTACGCATCCCGGTGCTGCGCAACGACAGTGATCCTGATGGCGACGGAATCAGCATTGCCAGCGTCGGCACGCCGGCCCACGGCGCCGCAGTGCTCAATAGTGACGGCACCCTGACCTACACGCCGTCGACGGGTTTCCTCGGCAACGATGTCTTCAGCTATGCCATCAGCGACGGCCGCGGTGGCATGGCGACAGCGCAGGTCACGGTGCAGGTCGGCGCGGGCGCGAACGCGCCGCCGGTGGCGCGGGACGACGTGGTCGGTGTGTTCAAGGGCGGTGGTGTGGATATCCCGGTGCTGGACAACGACAGCGATCCGGATGGCGATCTGTTGCGCGTGATCCGGGTCGAGAACCTCGGTCCGCACCAGGCGACGCTGACCATCAATGCGAACGGAACGATCCGCTTCCAGCATATCCATGGCACCAACGGTCCCGGCCGCATCCGCTACACCATCACCGACGACAACGGCCATGAAGTCTCGGCCGTCGTCACGGTGAACGTGACCGAGATTCCCTGACGGCCGGACGGTATCGCGTAGGGCTGCGTCGTACGCGACAGGCGCGCCGGCGCAGCGGTTGCAACGACGTCCGCGCCGCTCAGGCGCGGGCGCTCAATACCTGTGCCCAGGCCGGGATGGGCGTCGCCTGCGGCCGCGATTCACCGGCGCCGGCACGCATCAGCGCCGTGCGGCGCTCGCTCCAGTGCAGCAGTTCCAGCGCACCGTCGAGATGTTCGACCAGCGCCGTACAGTGCTCGACCCAGTCGCCGTCGTTGAGGTAGAGCACGCCGCCGTGCTCGCTGATGTGGCCAAAGTGGATATGGCCACAAATCTGACCATCCAGGCCGAGCTCGCGCGCACGGCCCGTCGCCAGTGCCTCATAGCGGCGGATATAGGCCAGCGCCTTGCCAATGCGCGACTTGGCCAGTATCGACAGGGCGAAATACGGCAGCCGCAGGCGCCGGCGTACCGCGTTGAGCTTGCGGTTGGCGAGGCAGATCAGGCGGTAGGCGTAGTCGCCGAACCAGGTCAGCCAGGTCTTGCCCTGGTGTTCCGGATCAAACTCATCGCCGTGGCTGACGCGCAGGCGCTTGCCGTCGGCAGTGATGTGGATGGCGTCCAGCGCGACCTCGATGCCACCGATGCGTTGTCCGGCCAGGCCACGGAAGCTGCAGTCGTGATTGCCCGGAAGGTAGAGGACTCGTGTTCCAGTAGCGGCAATATCCAGAAATTCCGCCAGCACTTCACTGTGCCGCGCCGGCCAGTACGGCGCCTGCTCCATTGCTTCAAGGTCGATGATGTCGCCGACGAGATAGAGCTGCTCGCAGCGCGTCGAGCGCAGGAAGTCGAGCAGGAAGTCCGCGCGGCAGTCGCGGGTGCCCAGGTGAACGTCGGAAATGAAGATGCTGCGAAAGCGCAGGCGGTCCATGGGACGCCCCGGTAGCCGAGCCGGCGCAAGACTAGTCAGCTCAGATATCCGCCGCGTTGCCGGATCGGGTCAGCGTGATGACAGTGCTGCGCGAACGAGCGGCACTATGGCGGCGAGCCAACCGGTGTATTGCCGGCCCGAGGGGTGAAGGCCGTCGTCGGCGAGCTGCGCGGCGTCGCTGCCGGCCCCGCGCGAAATCGCGCTGACGTCGGCCCAGGCGACCTCGAGGCGCAGTGCTTCCTCTCGGTTGATCGCGTTGAACGCATCGAGTTCGCGCGCGATCGCGGCGGTGTCGCGACCCGATTCCCGGCCAAAACGCGTCACCCCCCAGTCCGGAATCGACACCACGATCACGCGGTTCGCACGCTGGCCGGCCAGCGCGATCGCGCGTTGCAGCAGCGCGGCGAATTCGCGTCGGTAGTTTTCCGGATCGCGGCCGCGGTACTGGTTGTTGACACCGATGGACAGGCTGACGAAGTCGTAGGGCGGCACCAGCGTCGCCGCGTCCATGCCAGCGGAAAGCTCGTCGGTGGTCCAGCCCGTGGTCGCCACGATCTGCGGATCGTCCAGCGCGATGCCGTCGTCGCGCAGGCGCTGCGCGAGCTGCAGCGGCCAACGCTGCGCCGGTTCCACGCCTTCGCCGATGGTGTAGGAGTCGCCGAGCGCGAGATAGCGCAGGCGGACCTCGTTCGGCATGTGGCCGGCGAGCATGCCGGCCAGCAGCAATTCAGGCCACATGACGCGACGGCGCCGAGCGCGTCGCAATGCGGCTCAGGCAGCGGTCGATGCGTGCGAACACGTCGTCGATCTCTGCAGGCTCCGGCAGCAGTGTGAGGCGGAAATGATTGCGTTCGCGGATATTGAAACCGGTGCCCGGCACGATCAGCACGTTTTCGGTTTCGAGCAGCTCCAGCGCAAAGTCTTCGTCGTCGAAGTCCGCGAAGCTCGCCGTGCGTACCGAGGGAAAGGCGTACAGCGCGCCCTGCGGCGCAACCACGTCGAGAAACTCGCTGCGTGCGACGCCGTTTATCACGGCGCGCCGCGCCGCATGCAGGCGTCCGCCCTCGCCGACGAGTTCGCGCATGGTGTCTGGTCCGGTGAGTGCCGGCTCGATAGCCCATTGTGTCGGCACGTTGGCGCACAGGCGCAGTGCGGACAGCAGGTCCAGTGCGGCGCGGAACTCCGTCAGCTTTGCGGACGCACCCGACAGGCTGATCCAGCCGACGCGATAGCCACAGGCGCGATGCATCTTGGACAAGCCGCTGTAGGTGATACACGGCGTCTCGCCGGCGAGCGCGGCCAGCGGATGGAATTCCGCCCCGTCGTAAAGAATGCCGTCGTAGATCTCGTCAGACAGCAACAGCAGGCGATGACGTTCGGCGACCTGAACCAGCGCTTGCAATAGCTCGCGCGGATACACCGCGCCAGTTGGATTGTTGGGGTTGATCAATACCAGCGCGCGCGTACGCGGCGTGATAAGCGCTTCGATCTCGTCCGGGTCGGGCAGGTGGCCACGCGAAGCGGGGCAGGGGTAGTAGCGCGCCCGCCCGCCATTGAGGACGGTTGCTGCACTCCACAAGGGATAGTCGGGGCTAGGCAGCAGCACTTCCTCGCTGCTGTTGAGCAGGGCGCGCAGAGTCAGGTCGATGAGTTCCGACACGCCGTTGCCTATGAACACGTTGTCCGCGTGGGCACCGTGTGCTCCGCGGGCGATTTCGCGTGCGGCGATCGCTTCACGCGCGCCCTGCAGGCCCTGCTGGTGGCAATAGGCTTCGCTGCGATGCAAATGCGATTCGACTGTCGCACGCAGGTGCGCCGGTACGGCAAAACCGAAAAGTCCCGGATTGCCGATGTTGAGGCGCACGATCTGGCGGCCTTCGGTTTCGAGTTCGCGAGCGCGTCGCGACAAGGCTCCGCGGATCTCGTAACGCACATCGCCGAGGCGGGAACTGACGGGTACGGTGCGTTGCGGCATTGCGGCGGGTCCTTGTCGGGTCGCCGAATCCTAGCGGCTGATGGGCGAATGTCCAAACAACCGTCGGTCACATTTGGCCCGGTACGCGGATGCTTTGCTCCGTTGTGCCCTACGAATTGGTCGCAACGGCCGAGGGCGCGCAACCTTTGTCCTCTCAGCGGCATCTGAGCAACCGGTGGAGACAAACGCTGTGGTGACCCGCAGCGAGTGACCTTGCTTAAACGTCGGGAACTCGCAGCACCGCATCGGAGCGGCTCCGCCGTGTCGCCGGAAGTCACTGTTTCCTTCGGCAGGTGGTGCAGTAACACGCGCCAGCTACCATTCGCTTGACTCACCAGAACTGGTGTTGTAGTTTACTACAACACTATCTCAATAGAGATCGCCATGAAAACGTCCGTGCTCGCTTCGTTGCTCCTGCTCTCGGCTACCGTAGCGACCCCGCTGCTGCTGACCGGTTGTGCCAGCGAGGCCCAGTCCAAGACCGCCGCTGCCGCCGAAAAACCCAAGGCAGAGGTCATTCCGGTCGAGGTCGCCGCCGTCGTCCAGGGGGACATCACGGCGCGTTATGCCGGCACGGCGACGCTCGAGGCCGAACGCGAAGCCAAAGTCGTCAGCGAGATCGGCGGCGTCGTGCTGTCGTTGGGCGCCGAAGAAGGCCAGATTGTCCGCAAGGGCCAGATCCTTGCGCGGCTCGACGCCGAGCGGCAGAGCGTATTGCTGCGTCAGGCGGAAACCGAGCTTGAACGCCTCACCCATCAGGACGTGCGCAACGAGAGCCTGTACCGGCGCCAGCTCATCGCACGCAACAGCTACGAACAGAACAAGTCCGACTTGGCCACGCGCAAGGCCGAAGTGGACATGGCGCGCTTGAGCCTGTCCAAGTGCGCTGTCATTGCCCCGTTCGACGGCGTGATCACGCGGCGTTGGATCAAGCAGGGCCAGCTGCTCAAGGTCAATGAGGTCGCGTTTGAAATGGCGGATTTCCGCGAGCTCAAGGCGCGCCTGCGCGTGCCAGAGCGCGCAAGCGCCGCGCTGAAGCCCGGCCAGATCGTCGACTACAGCGCGGACGCGCTGCCGGGCGAGACTTTCCGCGCCGAAGTCGAGCGCATCAGTCCGGTCGTCGATGCTGCCAGCGGCACGGTCGACATTGTCGTCGCGGTGGACAACTCCAGCGGAAAGCTGCGTCCGGGTCTGTTCTCCCGCCTGGACGTGGCCTACGACAACGTTGCAGCAGCCATCCTGATTCCGAAGGCGGCGTTGCTCAGCGGCGACCGCGACACCAGCGTGTACGTAATCCGAGACAGCAAGGCGCAGCGCGTCGCGATCAAGCTCGGCTACGAGTCCGGTAACAACGTTCAGGTACTGCACGGTTTGAGTCCGGGTGCCGATGTCGTCGTCGCAGGCCAGAGTGCGCTCAGCGAAGGCAGCGAAGTGCAGGCCCTGCGCAGCGCCGCTTTGGCCGAAACCGTCGCCAGGCGTTGAAGGCGACGACGGGACAGCCGCAGTCCGGTCACCGGGCTGCGGTTAGAATGCGGCCATGCTGAATCCCGAAACCCGCGCTCGCCTGGCCCGCATCGGCTGGAGCGACGCCGTCGTTCTCCCCCCGGATGCGCCCGCCGATCATCTGCCGGCCCGCGTCATCATCCAGCACCGCAACGGCTATGTCGTGCACGACGGCGAGAAGGAATTCACCGTACAGCCGGCACCGCGCTTCCTAAAGCGCAACCTCGATCCGGTCGAACGGCCCGCCGTCGGCGATTTCGTCCTGCTCAAGCCCGGGAAGCCTGCACAGATCGAAACCGTGCTGCCGCGTCATGCGACCCTGTCGCGCGCCGCCGCCGGCGAACGCTACCAGCGCCAGCTGATCGCGACGAACGTCGACAGCGTGCTCGTGCTCATGGGCCTGGACGGCGACTTCAATCCGCGCCGCCTGGAGCGCTATCTCGCGCTGATCCAGGCCTCCGGTGCGACCTGCGTGGTCGTGTTGACCAAGGCCGACCAGCATGACGACCTCGAGACACTGATGGCCGATGTCGCTGACGTGCTGCCGCCGGACATCATCGTGCACCCGTTGAACGCCAAGGATCCGCAGAGCCTCGCCGTGCTGCACCCCTATCTCGCGGCAGGCCTCACTGCGGTCGTGGTCGGTTCGTCCGGCGTGGGCAAGTCGACCCTGACCAACACCTTGCTCGGCGAACAGCGCCAGGCGACCAAGGCCGTACGCCAGAACGACAGCCGCGGCCGGCACACGACGACGTTTCGCGCCCTGATCGCGTTACCCCAGGGCGGCTGCCTAATCGACACGCCGGGCATGCGCGAACTCAAGCTCACCGGCGAGGAAGACCTGGAGGTGGGCCAGTTCGCCGATATCGACAGCCTCGCGATGCGATGTCGTTTCGGTGACTGCGCGCACCAGTCGGAACCTGGCTGCGCCGTGCGCGTGGCATTGGAAAGCGGCGAACTGGACACCGAACGCTGGGCCAGTTACCAGAAATTGCGCAGCGAGCTGCAGATGCAGGCCGCCAATCTGGAGACGCAGCTCAAGCGCAAGAATGAAGCGAACAAGGCGCTGGGCAAACGTCCGCACGAAAAATTCGGCCGTCACTGAAAACAACAATAACCGCGATATCTTTCGCCGGGTAGTTCAGACTTTGCCTGCCGGCTTCCGGTTCGCTACGCGCCGCACCAGCTTCAATCCGCTCCAGACCGCGTCGACAGCGCAGACCTTGACGTCGACGAGGCCGCGCGGCAGCGCGAGGTCGCGGATGCCGTCCTCGGTCAGGTCGGTCGCGATCTTCGACGCTTTCTTGGGCCAGGAGATCCAGATCATGCCGGTATCGTCAAGATCTGGCTCCAGCGCGTCCAACGCCCGCACCAATGCGGCGCGCGAATCGACGAACGCATGCGCAAAATCGAAAGTGCCGGGCTGCGCGAGCACCTGGCACAAGGTCAGATCGAAGTCGGTCTGTGCCGCGTAGTCTCCGGGCACGTCGCGCAGCATCACGCGCAGGCCGGTTTTGAGGCCGAGCTTCTTCGCCAGTGGCGTACCGGAGTAGCCGGCACTCTCGCGGGTTGACACCTGTCACCTCCAATTGCTGATCGCCGGCTCTGTCGGCGCTAAGGCGGTCGCGGCAGTCTATGGCACACTTCGTCGTTGCGGCGAGCGGACAGCATCGCGATGCCGCAATCGACCTCCCGCAGCATATGGTGGAATCGTGGACAACACGGAAATGCTCAAACAGCTGCGCATCGATCGCAGCGCCCCGGCCTCGGAGCCATCGGGCAGGGGACGCTGGATAGGCCTCGGTGTCGTGGTCATCGTCATCGCCGCGGCGGCTGCATGGTTCCTGCTGGGCCGCGGTGCCACATGGGTCGTCGCGACGGCCGTCGCACAGCCCATCAGCTCAGCCGTCGCAGCCGGTTCGTCGGTGCTCGATGCCAGCGGCTATGTCACCGCGCGGCGCCAGGCGACCGTATCGTCCAAGGTCACCGGACGCGTCGCCGAAGTGCGCATCGAGGAGGGCCAGCGCGTTGAGGAAGGCGAGGTGCTGGCGCGGCTCGATCCGGTCGACGCCCAGGCACAGCTCGACCAGAGCCAGACCCAACTGGCCGCCGCCCGCGCCCAGCTGACCGAACACAAGGTCCAGCTGGTGAAGGCGGAACGTGATCTGAAACGGCAGCAGGAGCTGGCCGAGCGCAAGCTGACCAGCCAGCAGCTGACCGAAAACGCCGCCACCGAGGTCGCCTCGCTCAAGGCGCGCGTCGCCGTGCAGGAACGCCAGATCGCCGTCGCGCAGAGCGGAGTCGACACAGCCCGTGTAAATCTCGACAACACCGTCGTCAAGGCGCCTTTCTCCGGCGTCATCACGGTCAAGGCGGCGCAGCCCGGTGAAATCGTTTCGCCGATGTCGGCCGGCGGCGGCTTCACGCGTACCGGCATCGGCACCATCGTCGACATGAACTCGCTCGAAATCGAAGTGGACGTCAACGAGTCCTACATCGGGCGAGTGCAGTCCGGCCAGCCGGTGGAAAGCACACTCAACGCGTATCCGGACTGGAAGATACCCGGCAAGGTCATTGCCATCATTCCGACTGCCGACCGTGGCAAGGCGACCGTCAAGGTGCGCATCGGCATGGACGTGAAGGACGCGCGAATCGTGCCGGACATGGGCGCCCGTGTCGCCTTCCTCGGCGAAGCGCGGCCTGTCGGTGAAGCTGCGCCCAAGCTGCTGCCCGGTGTGCTCGTGCCGAGCGAGGCGATCCGCAAGGTGGGCGACGTCTCGCTGGCCTTCGTGGTCAAGGACGGCCGCCTCGAAGAGCGTACGCTCACGCTCGGCCAGACGATGTCCAGCTCGCGCCAGGTGCTGAGCGGCCTCAATGTTGGCGACCGCGTTGCGCTCGCGCCGCCCGACGGCGCCAAGGCCGGCGACAAGGCCGAGAGCAAGAATCCGTAATCACCGATTGCGAAAAGTATATTTTTACGTTCACTAGTCTCGATCACCATTCCCGACGCAGAACCGGAGCACCCCATGAGCACCCTCATCAGCATCCGCGACCTGACCAAGAGCTACGAGCGCGGCAAACAGAAAGTGGAAGTGCTGCACGGCCTGACCCTGGAAATCCCCAAGGGCGATTTCGTCGCGCTGATGGGACCGTCCGGATCGGGCAAGACCACGCTGCTGAACCTCATTGGCGGCCTGGACCAGCCAAGCTCGGGCGAGCTGTCCATCGACGGCAAGCGCATCGACAAGTTCAGCAGCGCGGAACTCACGCGCTGGCGCGCCACCAACGTCGGCTTCGTGTTCCAGTTCTACAACCTGATGCCGGTGCTCACCGCCGAAGGCAACGTCGAGCTGCCGCTGCTGCTGACCAAGCTGCCCGCCGCGCAGCGCAAGAAGAACGTGGCGATCGCGCTGCAGGTCGTCGGCCTGGCCGATCGCGCCAAGCACAAGCCGCGCGAGCTATCCGGCGGTCAGGAGCAGCGCGTCGCGATTGCCCGCGCGATCGTGTCCGATCCGGAACTGCTCGTTTGCGACGAACCGACGGGTGATCTCGACCGCAAGACCGCCGACGAAATCCTGACCTTGCTTCAGACCCTCAACCGGGAGCACGGCAAGACCATCGTCATGGTCACGCACGATCCGCGGGCGGCTGAATACGCCAAGCGCACCCTGCACCTGGACAAGGGCCAACTGGCTGAGCAGGCGACGCACTGAGCGCGACGGAGCCTATCCGATGACCAAGACCGGTTTTGTCATTGCGAACCTGTTTCGCAAAAAAACCCGCACTGTGCTCACGCTGCTTTCGGTGATCATGGCCTTCCTGCTGTTCGGCCTGCTGCAGGCCGTCAACGTGATGTTCAACGCCGGCTCCGACTTCGTCGGTGCGACGCGCGTCGTGACCCAGGCGCGCGTTTCATTCACCCAGTCGCTGCCGCTGCGCATCCTGCCCGAGATCGAAGCCGTGCCCGGCGTCGACAAGGTCATGTTTCAGCAGTGGTTCGGCGGTGTGTACGGCGAGAACACGCAGATGTTCACGTTTGCCGTCGAGCCGGCGCGCCTGCATGCGGTCTACCCGGAATACGTCATGGACGACGCGACCTGGACCAACTTCGGCAAGACGCGCACCGGTGCGATCGTCGGTCGCATGCTCGCCAACCAGTACAGCTGGAAAGTCGGCGACAAGCTGCCGCTGAAGTCGAACATCTTCCCGCAGAAAAACGGCAGCAAGGAATGGGCCTTCGACATCGTCGGGATCTACGATGGCAAGGACGAGCAGTGGCAGCGCCAGACCAATGCGATCTTCATCAACTTCGAGTATTTCAACGAAGCCAACCAGTTCGGCAGCGGCGCGGCCGGCATCTACGTGTCGAAGCTGGCCAACAGCGACGTTGGACAGAGCGTGACCGAGGCGATCGACAAGAAGTACGAGAACTCGCCCGACGAGACCAAGAGCCAGACCGAAAAGGACTGGCAGGCCGGCTTCGTCAAGCAGATCGGCGACGTCGGATTGCTCGTGCGCTGGATCCTGTTCGCGGTGTTCTTCACCTTGCTGCTTGTCGTCGGCAACACCATGGCGCAAAGCGTGCGCGAACGCATTCCGGAACTGGCGGTGCTCAAGACGCTGGGCTTTTCCGACGGTAGCGTGTTGGGCTTCGTCATGGCCGAAGCCGTGGCGCTCTGCGCCATCGGCGGGCTGATCGGCATGGGGCTCGCGACGCTGCTCGGCATCGTGATCCAGAAGCTTGCCGGTGCTTTCCTGCCGATCAGCGTGGACAGTTCGGTCTGGACGACCGCCCTCATCGCGATTGCGCTGCTGAGTGTGGTCGTAGGTTTGCTGCCGGCTCTGCGTGCGCAGCGCCTCAAGATCGTCGACGCC
>JAAFHE010000270.1:0-2885 GCA_013298265.1 Lysobacterales bacterium
CGCGTCCCTGCTCCGGCGGCACAGAATGGAACTTGTGGAAAAAGAAAATCGCATGCCTCGCGCCTGTTCGTAGCGAGGCTGTCGTCACGCAGCCCGCAAGCGCCGCGCGGAGGCAGGCGACTCGACCCTGCGCCGGACCGACACGAAGGAGCAGCGTGCGGCCGGGCGAGCGTAGCGGCCGTCGAAGTGCGAGCAGGGTGCGCATCCGGGCCAACGGTCGCGCCGCGGCGGTTTGCGCCGTCTAGCCTCGGCGCCGTGGGAAAGGCATCTCCAGGCCGCGCCGTCAGAAGCCGGCGCGGCCTGCAACGCTATCCTCGCCCCGGCCCGGGCAAGCCGGAAGTACAGCGCCGCGCCGGCCATCGACACCGGCCGGTGCGGCGGGTCAGGACTTCCCGGTCAAGACCGATCGATCGCCACCAGTTCCCACTGCTGGCTGTTGTCGCCGGTGTAGGGGTACTGGATCAGCGGTGCAGCGGGATGCTGCGATGCGCTCGCGACGGCAATCACCTGCGTGCTGTGCACCGACACCAGTTTTGCCCGGTTGGATGAAATCGGCACCACGTCCCATTGCTGGCTGGTGTCGCCCGTATAGGGGTACTGGATCAATCGCGCCCCCTGATGCGTTGACGCACTGGCCACGGCGATGACCTGGCCGCTGAGCAGCGACACCAGCCTGCACCGGGTGCGGCTATCGCCTATCCACACCAACTGCCACTGCTGGCTGCTGTCGCCGCTGTACGGATACTGGATCAGTGGCGTGGCCGTCTGTTCGGACGCACCGGCGACGGCGATGACCTGGCCACTCAGTGCCGAAACGATCCGGTAGAGATTGCTTGTGCTGAAAAGCGTAACGTGCCCGTTGCCACCGTCCGTGGTGCCCGCTGAAAGATTTCCGGCGGTGGGCGAAACGTAGCTGCTTCCGCCGCCGCCGCCGCCGCCACCGCCCGGAGAACCGGCACCGCCACCGTCACCGCAGTGGGCGCCGCCGCCGCCGCCGCCGCCCCCACCTGAGGTGGAGCTGCTGTTGGCGGACTCCCCGTTGCCGCCCTGGGCCGTGAGGCGGGGATCGCCCCCGGCCCCGCCGCGGCCTCCATGACCCAGCGGGCGCAGCGCGGCGCCATTGCCGCCCGCCGCGCCGCTGCCGCCGTTGCCGCCATCTCCGCCGTCCAGGCCCAGGTCACCCTGACCGCCGGCGCCGCCGCCGCCGGCGGCGTGAATGAGCAGGCCGCTCACGGAACCGACTACCGCGGACGATCCGCCGCCGCCGCCGCCGTTTGCGCCCGGATCGTTGCCCCCTTTGCCACCGCTGCCGCCCGGCCGGAAACCCGTTCCCGGATGCACACCATGAGCGGCACCGCCCACGGTGATGGTCAACTTTTCGCCGGGCACAACCGGCACAACGGCGCTGATTCGGCTTCCGTGGCCCGGCCCGCCCGAATTGCCCGACCCATAACCGCCGTAGCCACCGGCTATGCTGATCACGAGGTGCTGCATATCCGCTGGCACGGTCGTGACATACGGCGTGTCGCGGTAGGCGAACTGCTGCGGAAACTCGCTCGACACCGCGTCGGCGGTGGGCGAGGAGAGCGATGTTTCGGTCAGGCTGCTGCTGGTAGGGGGCGTATCGTTGGCGTTCATGCTGCGCTCCGCGAAGTCAGGGGGTGTGCTGTCCGCGCGATGCGGAGCAGCGCAGGACGTCGGCGATTGTGACCGGCCATCGCTGGTCCTATCGCTCGTCCCAGTACCAGGAAGCGCCGCAAGCAGACGAATTCCCTCATTCCCCTATGCCGCGTTCGCTGCGTAGTGAGCTGGCCGCAGAGCCACATCGAATGGGGAGGCGTGCGCGCCGCGCTTGCTGCTGTCGTCGACGCATCGCGCTTCTTGCGCAAGAAACCGATCGAACTCGGCGCGCCAATCGGCAGCACGAGGGAATACGGGTTCAAGTGCCGGAAAAAAGCACAATGCAACAATCGCTTAGCTAAGGATCGTTCCTGCCCCGGTCCGCTGACAGCCCGTGTCGACCCCGGGTTTTCGCTCGCCACTTTTCCCTGCGCTTGCTCAAGTCGGTGCGTCGTCACGAGGCGCCGTACCGCTCGCCGCGGTCCCGCCGTGACGTCGCCACCGACCATCCTGGGAGAGTCCGACATGTCCGTTTACCCTGAATTCCCGCGCGCCGACGGCGCCGGGTTGCCGACCCCGAATCCACGGCGTCGTGCCGGCGGCCTGCAGCGCTGTCTGCTTGCCGCCGCCGTGGCTGCTGCGGCGTTGGTTTCTGGCGCCGCGACCGCGGCGGATACCGCAACGCGCAGCATCGTCGCTGCGATCGACGCGAATGCGCAGGCCGCCACGGCCAAGGCTCCAGCCTCGCGCAAGGCGCTTGCCGACGTGTCCGTCGCGATCAACGGCACCGGCGCGCTCTACGTCAGCCGCGACGCAGGCGCGCTGCATTTCTGGATCGTCGATGCGACGGCCGGCACGGTGCAGCGCAAGGCCAGTGCGACGATCGACGCGAGTATCGATCAGGTCGTCGCGGTGGAGATCGGTGATGCGGTCACCGGCGTGCTCTATGCCGACAACCTGCGCAACCCCGGCGACCAGTACCGGCTCGCGTTCCGCGGCGAGATCGCCGACGGCGGCATCGCCATTCCGCTGAAGGCGGGAGCGCTCGAACCGCTGGCGGCGATCACCGTGCCCGACGAGATCGTCGTCGTCGCGCCGGCACAGGTCGATCTGCTCGCGCTGATCGACAGCCAGCGCGCGCTGTTCCAGCGCGTGCAAGACGTCACCCTGCTGCACAGCGACCAGGTCGAGCGGTTTCGCGCCGAAGCCGAAGCCGAGCTCGTCGACTTCTACGAAACGCAGGTGCACGAAGGCCCGGTCGGCCA
>JAAFHE010000270.1:2895-5973 GCA_013298265.1 Lysobacterales bacterium
TGCTCGACGAGGTCGCCGCCGGAATCCAGGCGCGGCACGACGCGTTCCTCAACCAAGTCAACGCCGACCTCGCCGAGCTGCAGGCGCAGGCGGCGCAGATCGCGCTGACCGGCACGCAGCAGGCGGCACGCTACGAAGGCCCGGTGCTGAACTGCGTCAACGCACAGGTCGCCAAGATCAACGAGCGTATGAAGTCGCTCGAGGCGCGGCTGGTCGTCCGGGCCGACGACGAGACCGACAATGAGCGCAACGAAGCCGAGATCGCCGCGGCCGAAGCCGAATTCCTGCGCTACGAAGCGCAGCTGCTGGCCTGCACCGAGAGCAGCCAACTCGAGAACTATGCGCCGGTTGTCGGCGTCGACGAAAACGGCGCCGGCTACCAGCCGATAGCGGCGGCGGCTCAGGCGCTGCTCGACGACATCGAGCCGCGTATCGAGGCCTGGCGTCTCGCGCTCGAGACCGCCGGCATGGACAAGGCCGCGCGCATCGAGAATTCCACCCTGGCCGCCGAGGCACTGGCGCTAGAAGACGCCTTCGCCGACTGGGCCAGCCCGGCCTACACGGCCGACGATCCGACCGTACCGTCCGCGCCGGGCACGAAAGCCCGGCGCGCGCAGGAGATCGCCGCCGCAACCGACGCGGTGACCGCGGCACAGAAGGCGGCCGGCTCCCTCAAGGGCGGCGAGGAACTGTGCGGCGATGAAACCTGGAACTTCGAGTTCAGCATCGGTGCGGCCAGCGTCGTCATCGGCACGCCGTGGAACGACAGCATCGTCACCGGCAACAATCTCAACTTCATCGCGGCGCTCGGCGGCGACGACTGCATCGAGAGCCATGACGGTCACGACATCGTGATCGCCGGTCGCGGCGCGGACACGGTCTACGCCGGTGACGGCCACGACTTCGTGTTCGGCGGTCTGGACAACGACGAGATCCACGGCGGTGCCGGCCGTTCGTACACGGTCACGGCCGGTCCGGTCGTGCTCGAGTTCGACCTCGGCAATCTGATCGTCGGACAGGCCGGCGACGACCGCCTCTTCGGCGGCGAAGTCGCCGCCGACCGCGGTGAAGACGGCAATGTCGACGAGAACGGCTATACCGACATCATCTTCGGCGACCTGCTGCTGTTCGGCGGCGCGCCAGGCAATGATCAGATCGACGGCGAGATGGGCATCGACTTCCTGTTCGGCCTGCAGGGCAACGATCAGCTGACCAACATCGATCCCGGCGTAGTCCGCATCGAAGGCATCGACATCCCGTTCGGCACGTTCTTCTTCGGCGGCATCGGCAACGACACCATTGTCGGCAGCAACACGACCGTGATCGGCGTCATTCCGCTGCTCGGCGACTTCATCTTCGGCAACGACGGCAACGACATCGTCGCCGCGAATGCTGGTGTGGATTTCGTGTTTGGTTCTGATGGCGATGATCGTATCGACGGCGGCACCGGCATGGACTTCGCGTTCGGTTCGGGCGGCAACGATACCGTCGTCGGCAACGACGGCACCGACCTCGTGACCGGCAACGACGGCAATGACACCGTGCGCGGCGGTGCGGGACTCATCGACCTGGTGTTCGGCGGCGACGGCAACGACACGCTCTTTGGTGACGACGGCATGGATCTCGTGTTCGGTCGCGACGGTGTGGACCGCATCTTCGGCGGCAACGGCATCGACCTGATCTTCGGTGCGAGAGATGCGGATTTCATCGAAGGCAACGATGGCATCGACCTGGTATTCGGTGGCCCTGCCGAAGACCAGATCAACGGCGGTGACGGCATCGACCTGCTGTTCGGCAACGCCGAGTCCGACACCGTGCGCGGCGGCGCAGCGACCGACGTGATCTTCGGCAACGACAACTCGCAGAAGAAGGATGAATTCCTCTACGGCGAGTCCGGCATCGACCTCGTGTTCGGCAACTCGGGCAACGACGTCATCGAAGGCGGCGCCGATCTCGACCTGCTGTTCGGCAATCGCGGCGACGACCGGATCAACGGCAACGACGGCATCGATCTGGTCTTCGGCAACGACGGCCGCGATTTCCTCTACGGCGACAGCGGTCTGGACGTGCTGTTCGGCGGTACCGGCATCGACACGATCGAAGGCGGCGCGGATATCGACCTGCTGTTCGGGGGCGACGACTGCGACTACCTGCGCGGACAGGACGGCGTCGACCTGCTGTTCGGCGGCGGCGGCGGCGATTTCATCGAAGGCGGCAACGGCCTGGATATCGCATTCGGCGGTGCGGGCGTCGACAACGTCGTGGGCGGTGCGGACCCCGATCTGCTGTTCGGCGGCGACGATGTGGACTATCTGTCCGGCGAAAACGGACTGGATCTGGCGTTCGGCGGCAACGGCAACGACTACCTGCTCGGTGGCGTGGGCCTCGACCTGCTGTTCGGCGGTGACGGCAACGACTTCGCGCGTGGCGACTCGGAGATGGACCTGATCTTCGGCGGCGCGAACGACGACACCATCGACGGCAGTGGCGACACCGACCTGCTGTTCGGTGGCCAGGGCAACGACCGCATCAACTCGGGCAGCGGCAACGACCTGAGCTTCGGCAACGACGGCAACGATCGTCTGCGCGCGGTCGAAGGACGCAATCTTGCCTTCGGCAACGGTGGTGACGATACGCTCGACGGCTACTACGCGTCGGGCTCGGACACGGCCGACCTGCTGTTCGGCAACGGCGGCAGCGATTCGATCACCGGCAACCAGTCAAGCTCGAAAGACTGGCGCTTCGGCGGCCCGGGCTCCGACAGCCTGTCGTGGAACTCGACCTTCGTGAATGCGAGCGAATTCAGCGCATCCTGGAGCGGCCCCGCGGTGTGCCTGTAAGCGATCGTCGATGCGTCCGCTCACTGGTGTGGGCGGACGCGTCGCGGTTGAAAGTGTTGTGCATTCGGTGATGCGAGACGCGCGCTGCTTTCTCGTGTCGGCTCGATACAGGGTTCGCCGCCATTCAGTCGGCGGCGCGCATCAGAACGGCGTCTCGCGGGCCTCGCCACGAAGAGGTTGAGAAATCCGGGCCAGGCTCGTTTAGTCGGAGAAAAAGGTACTAAGAAAAAACCCCGGC
>JAAFHE010000271.1 GCA_013298265.1 Lysobacterales bacterium
AGGCCATGGCACCCGCCGCCTGCCTGGGTGAACCCGCCGCCCACGTAGAGGCGGTTGCCGGACAGGGCCAGCGCGGTGACCAGGGCGTTCGTACCGGACCCCAGGCTGCTCCAGCTTCCGGTCGCTGAATTCCAGCGTGCGATATTCGCGGCGGGCTGTCCGCCGACCGTCTGGAACGCACCGCCCACATACACGTCCGTGCCGGTCGTCAGCAGGGCGCGCGCGGTGCGATTCGGACAGTAGCGGGGGCAGGTGAAGCTGAGTAGCGCCATTAAACTAGCCTGACCCGTTTTCGATCACCAGATTTCATCAGCCTTGCCGCAAGACTCCTCGAATACATGCGACACCGCGCTGGTCGCAAGCTGTTGCACCAGCCCCATGACCATCGGACAGAACTCTTTTTCCAAATAGCCCGGCAGTGCTTCTGCCGCAATGGCGGCGATCTTCCTGTTGGCTGCGATGACTGCATCGCGCAGCGGCTCATCGTGCATGCGCTCGACGCGTCGCAGCAACTTCTCATGGTCGCGACACACCGTGCCGCCGGCTTGGGGGACCAACAGTACGGGGCGGCCGCGGTCGATTGCCTGGCGTACCTCATCGACCGTGCCATCACCTCCTCCCATTGCCACCAGCAAGGCTGATGCGGTGATCAGGAGCTCGCGCGCCGACTGCAAATCTTCGCCATGGGTGATCACGGGCGCGCCGCGGCTGGTTGGCGTGTCGCCTTTCTTGCGCACTATGAAGCGACCGGCGTGACGACGGGCAGCATGGGCATCTTCGACCGCAGGCAGCCCGACGCCCACGCCGTGAGAGGACCCCACGCGAAATCCACCGCGTGCCAATTGCGCGCCGAGCATCGCCGACAAGGTCGTGATTTGCCGGATCGTCAGTTGCCCGTCGGCCAGCAACGTCTCGCCGATATAGGCCACGCTCCCCGTTCCCGACAGATCCAACTTATGGGTGCGACCACTAAAGCCAATCATTGGCCGCCGCGAACGCACGGCCAGTTCGCAGACGTAGCTGGACATTTCGCTGAACGAGTCAAAAAGGATCGGATGAATCTCGCGCCGCTTCAGCAGCTCGATCTGCCGCCGCATGGTCACCGTATCCTGCAATTGACTGGGCCTCAGCGCTAGCATGTAGTGGCGCCCGCGGGTTCTCATGACGCGACGCGAAACTATTGATAACACGCGCTTCAAGGTCGGATCGGCGAACGAAACACCGATGAAGACGATGCTTGAGGTGCGAAACTCGTCTTCGAAATAGCGCCAGATCTCCTGGCGCTGCGCCTCAGAAATATCAAACTGTTCGTCGGACAGGATCAGGTTCCAGTCCATAGATGCCTTGTCGAAACGCGCACTGTCGAAGTCGCCGTTCACCTTGATCATCTTTCGACTCTGTCCGAAGCAGTCCTTCAGTTCTGTGTCATTTCTGATGATATTGAGTTCGCTCGACTTGGTTGCAGCCTTGGCCAGTTCGAAGAACATGTCGTAGTTCGTCGTCCAAATGGTGTCAGCGCGCGAACGCACCATGGCGTAGTGATACGGGTTGGGTTCCCGGGAAATCCTGAAGAGCTTCTTGAATTCGTCGAACAACTCGCCACCGTCTTTGGCGTCGACGCAAACTAGTTCAACGGCTTCCGGTAGCGACATTTTCGCGATCGCGCCGTGTGGTAGGTATTTGCTCAGGATCGGCAGATAGGTTTCTTTCCAGGCACCGATGCCCGAAGGGATCGAGACGCCGGCGCCTGCGAAGAACGAGAACGGACGTTCGCTAGCGCGCTGGCGCAACTCGACCCTGATTTTTTCCGTTGACTGAATCGGAATCGAGTCGATGGCCAGTAGCTCGACATCGCGTGGCGAACTGGCAATACAGATTCCCGTGAAAAGACCGCCGATCGGCTCATCGCTCCAACCTGCATGCACGTAGTGGATCTTCGCCGCGCGCGCCGCCTGCAGGTCGACGGCGGAATCCCCAACCATAACCGTCTCGGCCCTGTCAACACCGGCTTGCTGCAGCAAATCCTCTATGGTCGCCGGGTGCGGCTTGGGTGCTGGAAGGTCATCGCGGCCACGCACGAAATCGAAGTATTTACGAATCTGCAGACGCTGCAGAAGGCCCTCAACGCCGAGCACCGAGCGTAGCGACAATATCGCCTGCCTGCAGTTCAGCTCGCTCAACCGGACGAGGGTCTCTTCGACTTCGCGACTGATCCCGACCTTCGCCTCTTCCTCACGCAGCAGCTCGCGCAGACGCTGCTCGAGGGTCGTCAGCGCTTCCGGCGCCTCGCCTGCATAGGCAAGATAGATCAGGTTTCGCGGGCCGTAGAGCGGCGTCGCCTCGATGAGTAGTTGCGGCACCGGCAGCTTCGGGAATTCGCCGATCAGGCGCCTGAACGCCGCATCGCGCGCCTTGCGGGATTCGAATAGCGGCCCGTCGAAATCCCAGATGACAAGTTTCATAGGAGTGGGGCCTGTGTGAGTCAAACTGCCGTCTCGAGCATTACGGCGCGGACTCTAAGTGGCGCAACTGTCGACCGCACGAACGCCTGATGATTTTCGTGGTACAGCACGCACGGACCAGGACCACCGCCAGCCCCGAGCACGGCGCCGAGCAGCAACACGCAGGCGTCGGTCCGGGCACTTGCGCCCAGAACGAAGAATACCGCGCGGTCGCGGGCGATCAGGTGCTCGACCAATGGATAGTCTGCGCTTGACTCGACCGTTCGTTCGATCACTTCGTGATCGGCGATGCCTAGCTGGCCGCAAACCCAAGGCCGTGTGTTGAGAGTGTCCAGTTGTCCGAAATTCAACAACAACACGCCGCTCGCATCGTCGGCGTCGGCGTCCATGCCGCTGATCGCGTCCGTATCCAAGCCGAGACATTCGACAATGCGTCGCGACGCTCTCTGAGCAGCCAGGCGCGCAGGATATCGCCACAATTCGATGATCTGTCGCTCGGCGAGTTCCGGTAGCAGAAGCGCGATCTCGACCTGCTCGATCATAACCGGAAACACCGGCTTGCCTGCATCGAGCGCACGACGGAGCTCGCGTGAGGTGTGGTGGCTCTCGATGCACAGCGGCGAAAGACAAATGATGAAGGCTATAGCGGTGTCGATCGCCCCGTGTACGGCCGGCGCCCATCGCTCGCCCGGCTGCAGGTTCTCTATGTCGACCCAGGTCGCAATGCCGCGCCGACGTAACGCACGAGCTATCTCCTGTACATAGAGCCAGTCCGCCCGCGAATATGAAATAAAAATGTGCAAGCCCAGGCCCTCCCGACGCGAATACCAATCATGCACTAACTCACATTGTTCTGGTTGTCCGACGCATCGGCAACCGCCTGAAGTCGCGAGTTCGCCCCCGGACCTGAAGCCCCGAGCCCTCTTGCGCACAAGTGGAGAGATGCGTTTGTCGCCCCAATCGAAAGCGAGGCAAGTTCACCTCACCGGGACGACCACCATTAGGAGGACCACCACCGGGACGACCACCATTAGGAGCAATTAGGAGCACCACTAGGACACCCACAATTCAGACCAACAATTCAGATTCTTCCGACATCGCTTCCAGATGCGTCCGCACGCGCCATGACTCTCCCTTGGCCATGCTGACCACATGACCACCGCCCGCTCCCACTTCGTTACGCCCGGCAGCGACGGCTGCTATCACTGCGTGCAGCGATGCGTCCGGCGCGCTTTTCTCTGCGGCGTTGACTGCTACACCGGCCAGTCCTTCGAGCATCGCAAAGCGTGGGTCGAGGAACGCCTACACCATCTCGGCTCGTGCTTCGCCATCGCCATTCACGCCTACGCCGTCATGAGCAACCACCTGCATGTCGTCGTACAGATCGACTCTGCGGTCCTGTCGACCTGGAGCGATGATGAGGTGGCGGCGCGCTGGCTTCAACTATTTCCACCCGCTGACGCGGAAGGCGCTGCTGTTGAGCTCAAGCGGCAATGCTTGCTGGCCGATGCCGCTCGACTCGACGTCATCCGTCGACGGCTCGGCGACCTGTCCTGGTTCATGCGCTGCCTGGCGGAACCGATCGCACGCCGCGCCAATCGCGAAGACGGCTGCAAAGGACGCTTCTGGGAAGGCCGCTACAAATGCCAGCTACTCTGCGACGAACGTGCGCTGATCGCAGCGATGGCCTATGTAGACCTCAACCCCATCCGCGCGGGGATTAGCGAACAACTGGATACATCAACGCATACCAGCGTTCACGACCGGATTACGGCGGCGCAAGCCTCACCGGAAACGCTGGCCCAACCACTACGGCCCGTCATCGGCGTAAAGCGGCACGCGCTGTCCGTGAGCACGGCAGACTACCTGCTCATGCTCGACTGGACCGGACGAGTGCTCGCGCCCGGCAAGCGCGGGGTGATCGCCGAATGTGCACCCGCCGTGCTCTCGCTGTTCGATCGCACACCCGAGCGCTGGACGATGCGTGTTCGCGGCTACAGTTCGGGCTGGGTGCGAGCCGCCGGGTCGGCTAACGATCTAGTCGCCTACGCCGAGCGAATCGGTCAGCGCTGGCTCAAGGGCATTCGGCTGGCACTACAGCTCGCTTCCGGGTGACACCCACACGCGTTTCGCGCACGCGGAAGCGGCAGCGCAACGCCTGGATTGCGCTCGGAGTAGCGCCATGATCTTGCGTTAGCGGAATAGCCATGGCCAGACCGAGAGACGGAGGCGGCTCAGCCAACCTCGAGTACAGCGTCGTGCACAGTCCTTCAACTTGTCGAAGTCCGCCATCTGGAGCGCGAGCACAACCCCCAACAACCTTTCTGGTCGCGCTATGAACATCGTCGCATCGTCATCATCATCATGGACTTCAATCTGGGTGTCCGAATTCCCCTTTTCGTCAATCTGGGTGTCCGAATTCCCCCGTATGCGCTCGATACGCCGGAGCAGCGCGAGGCGTTGCAGCAGGAAATTCTGGATCGCATCACGGCCATCCAGAAACTGTGCGGAACGCTGTCGATGGCGCAGCTGGATGACGCGGATCCGCGCTCGCATTTCGGGATGGTCGAAGCGGTAGCGCTGCTCTCGCGGGATATGCACGGCATGCTGGACGCCTATTTCGACAACGGTCCGTAAGTTCGCGGCCGGGGCGGCGTCGCGCCGCTCCGGCGTGGTGTCCGATGGCGCGGCAACGCGAGAGACCGCGTAGCGCGGTCGCGCGATCGGCCGGCCGCCCGAGTGACAGGAAGTCAACGCGCACGCATGCGGGCTACGGATCAAAGCCGCCTCAGAAGATGACATCCGCCGACGTAGACCATAGGGCCATGGCACCCGCCGCCTGCCCGCCGGCTTGGGTGAACCCGCCGCCCACGTAGAGGCGGTTGCCGGACAGGGCCAGCGCGGTGACCATCGAGTTCGTACCGGAGCCCTAGGTCGGCGCCGAACACGCGGTTGCGGACGACATCGCGAGGCACGCGGCAAAAGCAATACGTGAAATTCTATGTATGGACACTCCTTCGTTCAGCGCTACGGCGGCGGCATGGGCGGCGGATTGGCGCGTAAATCCGCCTCAGTGTCGTCCCGCAGCTGCCGGCACCAAGTGTCTGAGCCTTCGCACAGAACGGCAAACCGGTGCATCGCTTTCCAGTCTCTTTCGCTGGTGGTCCGCAGGCGCACGATCGCCTTGTTCGACGTGAATGTCGCACGATGGACGATCCAGACGCGCGACGGATCCCTCCGACCGAAGTACATCGTGATCCCATGCGATTCGTGCTTGTCCAACCCCATCCCTGCGAGCGTTTTTTCTCCGCCGGAAAATGTGGAGAATTCCATCGGCTGGGTGTCCGGCTCGACGACATGTTGCAGCTGCCGCACCCTCGGAAAAATGAGCGGCGCAGCGGCCGGATTGGACGATGCCTCCGGCGCCGGCGCCGCGGCGGCGATTTCCTCCGGCGTCGGCGCCGCGGCGGCGATTTCCTCCGGCGTCAGTTCATCCAGGTCGAAGCGG
>JAAFHE010000272.1 GCA_013298265.1 Lysobacterales bacterium
GTCGCTTGCGGCAGTCACTGGTGCGCCGTCCGCCTGCTCGGGGCTGGCGTAACGCAGGGTCATCAGGCGCGACTGTTCTTGCGTTACGGCCAACGTATTCCGAAAATTCGGCTCACCCAAGGCCTTGGCAATGCCGAAATCGAGAAGTTTCGGCTTTCCGTCACTATCAACCAAAATATTTGCCGGCTTTAGGTCGCGATGCACAATCAACGCCGAGTGCGCCGCCTGCACAGCCGAACATATGTCGATCATCAGTTGGACGCGCCGCTCAATGTTGGCGTCAGTGCGCTTGCACCAATGAAGCAGTTCCTCACCTTCAATGTATTCCATAGCCAAAAAAGGTGCGCCACCAATCCACTGCCCGCCATCCACCATTCGTGCGATAAACGGATGCTTCAGTTCGGCCAGAATTTCACGCTCAGTGCGAAAACGGCGAACAAAATCCGCATTCTGCGCGGCATCGCTCTGCAAAATCTTGATCGCCAATTTCTGATTGATCACGCCGTCGTTGCGTTCGGCCAGATACACCCGCCCCATTCCACCTTGGCCGATGAGTTTCAGCAGCGTATAGGCGCCATGACTTTGACCCTGCGCCGACGGTGCGCTGTGCTCTGACTGCTGCCGATACCATGCCCGGAGCACCTCGTCGTTGACCATCGCGGACGACATCTCTTCGCTGCGGCCGGTGTCCGCGGCGCGCAGCCAGGCAGCGATGCGTTCTTCCATGACCGCATCTACGTTGCCCGCGGCAACCTGGTCCATGAGGCCGGGAAAGCGCGCGGCTCGCGGCAATTCGATCAGCACATCAAACGCGGCGCGTGCCCGCTTGGCTTGGTCATCGGACAGGGTCATGAGTACTCGTTGCAGCGCAGAAACCGCCAAGACTGGCTATTCGCTTGCGAGCTGGCATGATACCCCCCACACATGAGCGCCGACCACACATCCGAGCCTGCCGCAGAGCCGAACCTGACCGCGCGCCTGAACGCGGCCGACGCCGTCGATCCGGAACTGATGCGCTACGTCGTCGGCGAAATGGAGCGATTGGCGCGACGTGCCATTCGCCGAGGCGCGCGCGGCCCGACCCTGGCGACCGGCGATCTGGTCAACGATGCGTACATCAAGATTTTCGGCAAGAATGCTCACCGCTTTCAGAATCGCGGGCATTTTCTGGCAACAGCGGCCACTGCTATCCGGCACATCCTGGTCGACTACGCACGAGCCAGACTGGCCCAGAAGCGCCACGCCAGCGAAGTGATTTCACTCGACGACCTGGCGACATCGGATATCGCCATAGCTGATCATGCCTGGCAAATTATTGCGATAGACAGTGCACTGATAGCACTGCAGCAACTGGACCCGCGTGCCCGTCAAGTGTTTGAGATGCGCTTTATCGCCGGCTGCGAGGTAGAACAGGTCGCCGAGGCCCTCGACATTTCCGAAGCTACGGTAAAGCGCGACGCCCGCTTCGCGCGCGTATTTGTGGCCGAGCGGCTGGGTGCAGGGCAGGTATCGACCTGACCGGGCGCTCTGAGAAATCCATCGAAAGACGCGGTTCCAAAAAATTTCCGCGCATTAAATGGAAATTCAAAACGGCTTCGTCGCTGCTGTACATGGCGGTCGCGACAACGCCGCACGAGAGCTGAATGGCACTGACTTAAGCGCAGCATCCCGATTTTCGTCATTCCCGCGTAGGCGGGAATCCAGCCTTTTCGACCCAGCAAAGGCGCTGGATCCCCGCTTACGCGGGGATGACGGGCTCAAGTCAGTGCCATTCGCACGAGAGTTCGGAACCCAGTGAGGTCCACAGACGCCTCGGAAGGCCGCTGCTGCAATGGCGGCGGCATGGACGCGGGGATGGCTGGGCTTGAGTCAGTGCCATTCGGTCTGGGGCCGGGTCTGCAATCAACGCCGGACCGGTTCCTTGCGTGCCGAGCAAGGCCCATGTGCGATCGTGCCGAGCGCGTAGCGCTGACGGATTGGTGATCCCTCGGCCCAGGCTTTTTCGTTATAGGCGTTGTAGCACAGCACCTGCGCCGATTTTTCGAATGGCGTCGGGGCGCATTCGCCACCGCGTCCGTATCGCCGGGCGCTACGCTTTCCGTCATTTGAGGCCCAATCCGTGAACACACATCAGACCCGGCGTAAATTGGTCGCCAGCCTACTGTTGTTTTCTTTCAGCCATCTCGCTTCTGCTGCAGGTGCGCGCGTATTGGCGATTTGGCCGGCTGACGGCCTATGGTATCCAGGCGAGGTTGTCGCGGTATTGGATGCTGATGTCAAAGTTTCTTTTGATGACGGTGACGTCCTGATGGTTCGCAAGAGCCAGGTTCGCAGCCTGGACTGGACGCGCGGTAGCCGCCTGCAATGCAACTGGAAAAACAAAGGCAAGTACTACCCAGGAACCGTGCAAGGCATGCAAGGGGAAGAAATCGAACTGCTCTACGACGACGGCTATCGCGAACTCATGACGGTCAGCCGCTGCCGTTCCGAGCGCTAGCCCGACTTTCTCATGTCCGTTCATAGCCAGGTCGTCGAGACGCCGTCCTGATGCGCGCCGCGGACTTCAGTGACGGCGAAGGCGTAGCCGACACGACGTCGAGCCGACACGCGGGAGCAGCGTGCGTCAGGGCGAGTCTGTCGGCGGCCGCAGTAGATCGGTTGTGAGAAAGGCGGGTAAGTCGCGAATGGCACTGACTTTCCCGCAGCATCCTGATTTTCGTCATTCCCGCGTAGGCGGGAATCCAGCCTTTTCGACCCAACAAAGGCGCTGGATCCCCGCCTACGCGGGAATGACGGTGCTTAGGTCAGTGCCATTCGGGTCAGTCGTCTACGCCAAAAAGCCCAGGTCGGACGTCGGGAAATTGCCAACGTTCGGCACGATGTCCTGCAGGCTCGAGGCCGAAACGCCAAACCAGCGTGCGAGGGTCGCTGCGTACTGGTCGACTGATGTGCTGGGAATGATCTGGCCCCAGCCTGCGTCATCCGGGCCGCCGTCGGTCATGTCCGGCATGCGGCCATAGAACCCGCCGCCCCGTACCGCTCCCCCCAGAACGAAATGGTGGCCGCCCCAGCCGTGATCCGAACCATCGCCGTTGGACGACAAGGTGCGGCCGAAGTCCGACGCGGTGAACGTGGTCACGCTTTCACTCACGTTGAGCTCCTGGGTTGCGGCATAGAACGCCGCAAGCGACTTGGCCAGATCGGCCAGCAGCAACGGATGATCGACCAGCTGCGTGTCGTGGGTGTCGTAGCCGCCGGCGGAAACGAAGAAGATCTGGCGCTGCATGCCCAAGGCCTGCCGCGCCGCGATCAAGCGCGCCACCATCTTCAATTGCGCCCCGAGACGCGACGCCGGAAACGCCGTTGCCAGAGGCGCGCCGCCACTCAGGGCAGCGGCGACCATGTCGTAGTGATCCATGGCACGGTTCATTGCCCGCGCATAGCCGCGCTCCAGCGCGTGACTCTGAGTGGCGGTGCGCATCAATGCGGTGAATGCCGCGCGCCGGCCTGCATTCCAGGAGTTCTCGAGACTTTGGATGGGTACGGCACCCTGCGGATCCGGGTTGAGCGCGTACTGACTGACAATCGCACCGCGCTGCAGCACATTTTCGCCGCCGACCGTCATGGTCATGGGCAACTGCGTGTTGGCGTTGGAGCTGTACAGCAGGTCGGCGATGCGGCCGCCCCAGCCGAGGCTGTCGTCGGGACGCGAGGTCTGCCAGTAGACGGCCTGATCGTCGTGCGAGAAGAGCTGTGGCGGAAGCGGATGGCCGGGGGACTGATATTGCGGTTTGCTGGTAGGCCGGATCAATGTTCCGACATTGTTCACAATGGCCATTCGCCCGCTATTGAACAGATCGCGAAGCGGCGTCGTGCCGACCGGATCGTTCGCGCTGATCGCGGACTGCAAGCCGTAGGCGCAGCCGTCGGATGGCGCTGCGCCGCCCGCGGCGGGCGTCAGCGGCAGCAGTGCCGACGTGGGCAGCACCAGCGTGCCGCGCGATGCCTGGTAGGTGCTTCGGGCAATGCCGTCGCGCGGAACCACCGTGTTGACCGAGTCGTTGCCGCCATAGAGGAACACGCAGACCAGCGCACGGTAGCTGCCGTCTCCACGTATCGGACTGTCCTGTGTGGCCGCTTCGACCAGGCGCAGGTTGCCGAGCATGGACGTTGCTGCGACGCCGCCCAGCGCGGCTTTCAGGCTGCGGTGCAGAAAGTCACGTCGTTGCATGGCCGGCTCCTATTTCTGCACCGCGTATTCGGGTGAGTTGACGATGAGATACAGCGCTTCGTGGACGCGTTGGCGCAGGTAGTTGGGCGTGTCGCTGGTAATACCGTCGAGGTAGGAAATCAGATGCGCGCGCATCCACGGCGACATCTGTCCTGATAGCAGCAGCAGGTTGTAGCGGTCGATCAGTGCCGCCGGAGTCGCTGCCAGCGCGGCGTCGCGGCTGGTGTCGATCAGGATGCTGTTGGGATCGGCGAAGGTCTGTCCGACGTAGCCCCAGAAGATCTGACTGCCCAGCGCATTGGTTTGTGCGGTGATCTGGCTCTCGGTGTGGATCTGCAGCTCCGGCGCCAGCAGCCCGCGCGTCGACAGCTCCCCCGGCGGGCTGTAGTCGGGTTTGAAGAAATTGAACACCGAGGGTGAGGCGAGTGGTGCCTGGGCGTAGTCGAATTCCGGGTTCCAGTCCTGGAAGCGGCCGATCTGCGATCGGGCCTCCATCGCCCTGCGCAGATGTGCCAGCCGCAGCAAGGGCTCGCGCACCTTGCCGAAGGTATCGGGGTGCGTATACGGCCCCATGCGCGCTTCGGTATCGAACACGATGGCGCGCACGACCGCGCCGAGATCGCCGCGTACGCCGCTGCCGTTGTTGTCGAACACGGCCGCCACGCGTGCGACATAGGCTGGCGACGGGTTGCTGGTGATCAGACGCTGGATCAGCGCGCGCGCCATGAACGGGCCGACGTTGGGATGCCGGAAAATGTTGTCCAGCGCGGCCGACATATCCGACCGGGCGTTGCCGCCCGCCGGCAGGCGGCCGTCCGGAAGCGCAACACCGGGGTAGTTCAGCAATTGCTTGTAGCGCTGGCCATTGCCGTCGACCTCCGGTCCCTCGGTGTCGTGCATGCTTTCTACCGGCTCCAGCGACTCCAGCCAGTAGATGCCGTTGGGTCCCGGCTCGCAGTACTGCCAGTCCCAGCTATTGCCCTGATAGCAGTTCTTCCAGTTCCATCCGGTGAACACATGGGCGAAGCCGCGCACCGTAGTCTGGTTGTAGGTTGGAACGGGCTGTCCGCCGAGCAGCCGCGGGGTGCCGTCGGGGTTCAGCTCGACCAGGCCGATGGAGAACAACTGCAGGATCTCGCGTGCGTAGTTCTCGTCCGGCCGGATGTTGAGTGCCAGATCGGGCTTGCGATTCTTGAACATCGACAGGTAGTGACCCATCGCCGGATGCAGGGTCACGTCTTCGAGCAGATTGCGGAAATTGCCGAAGGCGTGCGTCGCCAGCCGGTCGTAATAGTGCGCGGCGGAATACACCTGGCCGCCGACGGCGCCGTTGACCTTGGAGATGACGAAGATCTCGCTCAGCGCGAATGCCACTCGCTGGCGTAGCTGATCGCGATGTATGAGGGTTGGCACTGCCGGATCGGGACCGCCCAGAGCGCCCAGCCACCACGCCTCCAGGCGGGCATTCTGGTATACCGGCTCGGGAATCGACGCGACCCAGTTCAGATAGTCCAGCTCGCGCGTCATGGGCACGGCCAGCTGTTCGTCGAACCACGCCCGGTAGCCGATGCTGCGCAGATGCTGGATATCCGCCGCCGTAGGTCCGAACGTGGTCTGGGCAAGGAATCGTGCCGCGTCGGTGTCGCTGCGCGGCCCCGCGTCCATCGCCTCGAATCCGTGGTGAAACATCGGATCAGGCCAATGGCTGAGCGAATCCTGCGCC
>JAAFHE010000273.1 GCA_013298265.1 Lysobacterales bacterium
ATCGAGGCGGCGTTCTGCAGCGCCGAACGCGTGACCTTGGTCGGATCGAGAATACCGAACGCGATCATGTCGCCGTATTCGCCGTTGGCGGCGTTGTAGCCGAAGTTGCCCGTGCCTTCCTTGACGCGGTTGAGCACGACCGACGGCTCTTCGCCGCAGTTGGCGACGATTTCGCGCAGCGGCGCTTCCATCGCGCGCTTGGCGATGTTGATGCCGTGGTTCTGGTCTTCGTTGTCACCCTTGACCGCACCGATGGCCTGCAGCGCGCGGATCAGCGCGACACCGCCGCCCGGGACCACGCCTTCTTCCACCGCAGCGCGCGTAGCGTGCAGGGCGTCTTCGACGCGGGCCTTCTTTTCCTTCATTTCGATTTCGGTCGAGGCACCGACCTTGATCACCGCAACGCCGCCGGCAAGCTTGGCGACGCGTTCCTGCAGCTTCTCGCGGTCGTAGTCGGAGCTGGTTTCCTCGATCTGCGCCTTGATCTGCTTGATGCGCGACTGGATCGCGTCACCGTCGCCGGCACCGTCGATGATGGTCGAGTTTTCCTTCGAGATGACGATCTTCTTGGCGCGGCCGAGATCCTTGATCGTGGCCTTTTCGAGCTGCAGGCCGACTTCTTCGGAGATCACGGTGCCGCCGGTCAGGACGGCCATGTCTTCCAGCATCGCCTTGCGACGGTCGCCGAAGCCCGGGGCCTTGACGGCGCAGACCTTGACGATGCCACGGATGGTGTTGACGACGAGGGTCGCCAGCGCTTCGCCTTCGACTTCCTCGGCGACGATCAGCAGCGGCTTGCCGGCCTTGGCGACGCCTTCGAGCACGGGCAGCAGCTCGCGCACGTTGGAGATCTTCTTGTCGTGCAGCAGGATGTACGGATCTTCCAGCTCAGCCTGCATCGACTGCTGGTTGTTGATGAAGTACGGCGAGAGGTAGCCGCGGTCGAACTGCATGCCTTCGACGACGTCGAGTTCGTTCTCGAGACCCGAGCCTTCCTCGACGGTGATCACGCCTTCCTTGCCGACCTTCTTCATCGCTTCGGCGATGATGTCGCCGATGTTGGCGTCGGAGTTGGCCGAGATCGTACCGACCTGGGCGATCGCCTTGTCATCGGTGGTCGGCTTGGACAGCGACTTCAGTTCGGCGACGGCGGCCGTGACGGCCTTGTCGATGCCGCGCTTGAGATCCATCGGGTTCATGCCGGCGGCAACGGCCTTCATGCCTTCGCGGATCAGCGCCTGGGCCAGCACGGTCGCGGTGGTGGTGCCGTCGCCAGCGACATCGGAGGTCTTGGAAGCGACTTCCTTGACCATCTGCGCGCCCATATTCTCGAACTTGTCGGCGAGTTCGATTTCCTTGGCGACGGAGACGCCGTCCTTGGTGATGGTCGGGGCGCCGAAGCTCTTCTCGAGCACGACGTTGCGGCCCTTCGGACCCAGCGTGGCCTTCACGGCGTTGGCAAGGATATTGACGCCGCGGACCATGCGGGCGCGGGCATCTTCACTGAAACGGATTTCTTTGGCTGCCATGGGAAATTCTCTCGATTGATTTCTTGAAAAGGGGAGTCGTGCCGAGGGGGAGAACCAAGCGGGCGAAGCTCAGGCTAGGCGCGCGGCGGCGGGCAAACCGGAGTTGGCGTAAGCCAATGAGGATTTGCACGCTGGCGCAGCAACGACGCCTGAGCGAGCTCGCGCCGGTTATCCCTCGATGACGGCCAACAAGTCTTCTTCGCGCATGACCAGCAGCTCTTCGCCGTCGATCTTCACTTCGGTGCCGCTGTACTTGCCGAACAGGACCTTGTCGCCGGCCTTGACCGCGATCGGGCGGACCTTGCCGTCTTCGAGGATCTTGCCGCTGCCGGCGGCGATGACTTCACCGCGGACGGGCTTTTCGGTGGCGCTGTCGGGGATGACGATGCCGCCGGCGGACTTGGTTTCGGCTTCCAGGCGCTTGATGATCACGCGGTCGTGCAGAGGACGAAGCTTCATGGTTGTTCCCTCAGGGTTTGCAAGAGATTGTTTGGAAAAGGATTTCGGCGGGCTGCTAGCACTCTACGCCGGTGAGTGCCAATTCTAGCCGGTCAAGATGACAAGGCCAATGCTTCGCCGTGTGGCCGGTCACATAGGGCACCGCTGGCCGCTTTCAAGGGCCGGACGTTTGTGCGCCGTCGGCTGGACCCCCGCGACTCGGGCGATCCGGCCATGGGCGTCGCCACTGGCTCGGGTTATCGTGCGCACCCCTGAAGCCACGGCCGGCCGCCATGTCGCCCCTGATCGTCTATTGCTGCGTGCCCGACCCGGAGGTGGCCGACCGCATCGCCCGCGCTCTCGTCGAGGACGGCCTGGCCGCCTGCGTCAACCGCCTGCCGGGCGTGGTGTCGACCTACCGCTGGGAAGGTGAGACCCGCGTCGACGCCGAACTGCTGCTGCTGATCAAGACCACGCGGGCGCGCTTCGAGGCGCTGCGCACGCGCATCGTCGCACTGCACCCGTATGAACTCCCGGAAGTGATCGCGGTCGATGTGGCCCTGGGGCACGAGCCGTACCTCGCGTGGGTGGCGCAGGCAATGGCTTTGAAACACTGAATTTCTGTAGCAAGCCGTTTGAACATCCGCTTACTGATCGACACCCGATCTCGACAACCCTGACCAAACGCGTCGCGTTTGGCCGGTCCGGCCCGTCGGGCGTTCAGAGCGATCAGAACCTGCGGTTCTGATCGATCACTCTTCACCCTCTTGACTCAAGGGGGGCTCCAAATGCAAAGGCTGGCCAGTTTCCTTTCAATGCTTCCCTGTAATCACGAGCAAGGACCGCGCCCGTACGCCGGTCTGTTCCTCACAAAACCGCTGCTGGAGCTGCAATGAGCCGTTTCGCCCGCTATTCACTGATCGTTGCCGGCCTGCTCGGATCCGGCCACATTCAGGCCCAGTCCGACACAGATCTGCTGCGCGTCGAGGACGCTTTCGCGCTGACCACCAGCGCGGCTGATCGCGGCACGGTCAGGCTCGAATGGAAGATCGCCGACGGCTACTACCTGTATCGCTCGCGCATCAAGACCGGCAAGCCGGCCGACGGCCTCACTCTCGGCGAACTGCAACTGCCGCCGGGCGAGGCGAAGCATGACGAGTTCCTCGGCGACGTCGAGGTCTATCACGACAAGATCGCCGCCACACAGCCGCTGACCCTGACCCGTGGCGACACCGCTGAATTCAGCGTCAGCATCCAGGGCTGCCACGAGCGCGAGCCCAAGATCTGCTATCCGCCGCACGCTACGAAGGTCAGCGTGACCTTGCCCGCAGCCAGCAGCGCGACGGCGAATCCGTTGGACACCCCATCGAATCCACTGGCGCCGCCCACCGCGGGTAGCAACTCGCTGCAGTCGGCGCTGGGCCAGCTCGGAAAGCCACCGGTCGACGCACCGATGGACACGGGTACGGCCGGCACGACCGAGGCGCCGAACGAAAAGCTGCCGCTGCCGCCCGAACAGGCCTTCGTCTTCGAAGCCATCGCCACCGGCCCGACAGAACTGCTCGCCCGCTGGACCATGCCCAAGGGCTATTACCTGTATCGCGACAAGAGTGTGCTGCGCGTGCCGGCCGACAGCGGTGTGGCACTCGGCAAAAAGCAATGGCCCAAGGGCGTGCTGCACAGGGACGAGCACTTCGGCGAAGTCACCGTGTATTTCGACCAGGTGGAATTGCCGGTGCTGCTGGACCGCAAGGACGGCGCAGCACTGTCGGTGAAATTGCAGGCCGAGTTCCAGGGCTGCGAGGACAACGGCATCTGTTATCCGATCATGACCCGCGCCGTCAGCGTCGATCTGCCCGCTGCGACCGTCGACCAGCTCAAGGCGGGCAACGCGCTCTACGCTGCGGCGGAGAAGCCGGCCGAAACGTCGTCCGCAGCCGGCAACACCGATCAGTCCGAAGAACAGGTGCTCGCGGCACGGCTGTCCGGCGATCGCCTGTTCGCGCTGCTCTCCTTCTTCGGCTTCGGCCTGCTGCTCGCCTTCACGCCCTGCGTATTCCCGATGCTGCCTATCCTCTCGGGCATCATCGCCGGCGCCGGCGACAACGTCTCGACGCGGCGCGCCTTCGTGCTGTCGCTGGTCTACGTGCTTGCGTCCACCGTCGTGTTCACCATCGCCGGCGTGGTCGCAGGCCTCGTCGGCGCCAACCTGCAGGCCGTCTTCCAGCAGCCATGGATACTGATTTCCTTCGCCGTGCTGTTCCTGCTGCTGTCGCTGTCGATGTTCGGCTTCTACGAACTGCAGTTGCCGACCAGCCTGCAGAACCGCATCGCCAACGTCAGCAACCGCCAGCAGGGCGGTTCGCTGACCGGCGTGGCGATCATGGGTGTGCTCTCGGCGCTGATCGTCGGCCCCTGTGTGGCGCCGCCGCTGGCCGCAGGCGTGCTCTACATCAGCCAGACGCGCGATCCGCTGTTCGGCGGCCTTGCGCTGTTCGTGCTGTCGCTGGGCATGGGCGCGCCGCTGGTCGTCGCCGGCACGGCCGCCGGCAAGCTGCTGCCCCGCGCCGGCGCCTGGATGGATGCGGTCAAGGCGGTGTTCGGGGTGAGCTTCCTCGCGCTCGCGATCTGGATGCTGTCGCGCATCCTCGATCCGGTCTGGACCATGCTCATGATCGGCGCGCTGGCCGTGGCCAGCGGTATCTATCTCGGTGCGCTGGAGCGCCTGCCTGACGGCGCTTCCGGCTGGCGCACGCTGTGGAAGGCGCTCGGCGTGATGCTGCTGATCGCCGGTGCGGCGCAGCTGATCGGCGCGTTCGCCGGTTCGGCGGACCCACTGCAGCCGCTCAAGGGCCTGGGCGGCGGCGCCGTGGCCAAGAGCGAGCACCTGCCGTTCCGCACGATCAAGAGCGTGGAAGATCTCGAGCGCAGCCTGGGCGAAGGCAAGCCGGTGATGCTGGATTTCTATGCCGACTGGTGCGTGGCCTGCAAAGAAATGGAAAAGTTTACGTTTACCAAGCCACAGGTCCATGCGGCACTGGAAGGCTATACGCTGCTCAAGGCCGACGTCACCGCGAACGATGCCGTCGACCAGGCGCTGCTCAAGCATTTCACCCTGTTCGGTCCGCCCGCGACGATCTTCTTCGGTGCCGACGGCAAGGAGAAGCGCGGTCAGCGCCTGATCGGCTTCGAGGCAGCCGACAAGTTCGCTGCACGCGTGGCCAAGGCGAGCCTCTGATGGGATGGAAGCACACCGCCGCCATTGGCCTGCTCGCGCTTGGCGCGGGCTTCGCCGGCCTCGTCGTCGGCAGCATCGTGACCGGCAAGGGCGCGCCGCGCGGCATCACCGATCTGCTGGGCCGCAGCGAAGCGACGCGCTGGCTGGCCGAGGCCTGGATCGACGCGGCGCAGCCGGCGGCACCGGCCGGCGTGCGGATCGCGCAGAAAGGCGATCCGGCGCCCACGGTCGCGCTGGTCGATCGCGACGGCCAAGCGGCGTCCCTGACGCAGTGGCAGGATCGTCTCATCGTCGTCAATTTCTGGGCGACCTGGTGCACGCCGTGCCGCAAGGAAATGCCTGAGCTGGATCGCTTCCAGCGCAAACACGCAACGAACGGCGTGCAGGTCATCGGCGTTGCGCTCGACGGGATCGCTGAGGTCGAAGCATTCCTGCACGACACGCCGGTCGGCTATCCGATCCTGCTGGCGCCGAACCCGGCGGCGAATCCGTCGCTGCCGTTCGGCAACACCTACGGCGCACTGCCCTTCAGCGTGCTGCTCGGCCGCGACGGCCGGATTCTCGATACGCGCCTGGGCGAAGTCAGCGAAGCCACGCTCGAGGGCTGGATCGCGCCGCACCGCTGACCGCATCTGACCGGGCGCGGGGCTTGCGCCAGGCCTCAGCGGCGGCGAACTGGGGCGTAGTGAATCGGCATGAGCCGTCGCGCCGGGTTGCCGCGCGGCCGACCCATGGCGGAACATG
>JAAFHE010000274.1 GCA_013298265.1 Lysobacterales bacterium
CTTCGCCGACGAGCCGCTGGACTTCGCGCTGTTCTTTTCCTCGGCGCAGAGTTTTGCGCGCGCGCGCGGCCAGGCGAACTATGCCGCCGGCTGCACGTTCAAGGATGCGTTCGCGCACGAGCTCGCGCGGTCATGGCGGTGTCCGGTCAAGGTCATGAACTGGGGCTACTGGGGCAGCGTAGGCATCGTCGCGTCCGCTGACACGCAGCAGCGCATGGCGCAGCTCGGCGTGGATTCGATCGAACCGGCCGAAGGTATCGCCGCACTGGATCGCCTGCTCGCGGGGCCGTTCACGCAACTCGCCTTCATGAAACCCGTACGCGCTTCCGGCACACCCGAAGCGGCGCCGGCGCAGATCGTCGAATTGCCGGCCGACGCACCGGCCGTGGACGTGTCGATCTTCTCCAAGAGACGGATCGTTCACGGTGCGTGAGGTCCTCATGACGGGCGTATGCGCGACATCCGCGACCGGCCAGGGAAAGCCGGGGTTCGAGGCAGCGCAGGCAGTGCTGCAAGCCTCGCACGAGGCTTGGCTAGCCGCGCCGGATTGGCCTCGTCGCCGGGTCGGGGTGCTGTCGACGTCGCATCCGCCGTGTCATGGACGCGCAGCGAGACGCGTCCGCGCCGCGTTCCCGACACGCCGCCCGACCGGCGTTGAACGGGACCGCGAAGAGCGCGTCCGTCATACGTTCCGTACTACGCTGACCCTCAGCATCAGCTTTGGCGGCATCAGAACGGCGCTGTGTCTGCGCCGCATCAACTAAGCGACCACGAGAGAGCGGACATGGCGAATCTCTATCATCCTGACGGAAGTCTTTTCTGGAATGGCCGAAACGCGTTTCATGACAACAGCCAGCTCGCCTGGAACGGCCACACCGCGTTTCACCGCAACAGCCAGCTTGCCTGGAATGGCCGCAGCGCGTTCCACGACAACGGCCAGCTTGCCTGGAATGGCCGGAGCGCGTTCCACGGCAACGCGCAGCTTGCCTGGAATGGCCAGACCGCATTCCATGCGAACGGACAACTCGCCGGCCAATCGTGGGTAGCGCTGAACATCGACCTGGGCTACGGCATACGCATGAACGTGGGGTCGGACGGATTCAGTCTGTACATCTACGCCTTGCAGGTGGTCGACTGCCCGGCGCCGGGCGTGATTGCGCAGCAGCAGTGATTTTTAATAATTTGCAAAGTACTATTCGGACTTTTACTAGATGCTAGAATTTGCGCACGACGCCGGCAGCGGTCATGCGCAACCGCGATTCCCCATTCGAGGGCAAGTCCGTCATGACATTGCGGCAGGCGTTTCTCGACTACTGCGCCAGCGAACCCGGCGCGCCAGCGGTGATGTCCTCCAATGACCCGGCCGGGGGCATGGATCGCGGCCAGCTGCTTGGGCTCGCCACCGCAGCGGCCACCCGGCTGGTGGCCGCAGGGCTCGGCAAAGGGGACAGTGTCGTCATTGCATTGCCCACCGGGCCGCACTTCGTTCCCTGGTATTTCGGCGCACAACTGATCGGCGCCATCGCGATTCCCACCGAGCCTTTCGTATCCGAGCGGCGCAAGCCCGCCCAGCTCGAATACCTCGACAAGCTCGCTGCCATCGCGCGCCCCAAAGCATTGGTGGTCTCCGCCGGCGCCACGCTACAGCGGCAGGATGTGCCGCAGATCGACGGCTTCTGCATCGCCGAGCAACTGGAAGGCCCGACGGATCCGCTGACGTTGCCGGACCCCCATATCGAACCCGATGACACGGCGCATATACAGTTCTCCTCGGGCAGCACGGGACATCCCAAAGGCTGCGTCCTGTCGCATCGCGCGGTCTGCGCCAACGCGCGCGCCTGGGTCGAGACGTTCGACTACCGCCGCGGCGAAACAACCTTCAACTGGATGCCGCTGTTTCATGATTTCGGCCTGATGGTGGGCGTGATCGCGCCGGTGGTTGGCGGGTTGGCGAGCATCCTCATGTCCACCGAATCGTTCGTCTCGTCGCCAGCGGTGTGGCTGAAACGCATGAGTGGGGTAGGGCCGGTGCACTCGGCGGGTCCGTCTTCCGCGATGGGACTGTTGCGTTCACGTCTGGCGCTGCGTCCCCAGAAGGGACTGGCATTGCACGACGTGCGCAGCCTGGTCTTCGCTGCAGAACCCATCTATCCGCAGGTGGCGGTCGAGTTCATCGAGTTGGTCCAGCCATTCGGCTTTCGAGCCGACGCGTTCTTCGGTGCCTACGGCATGGCCGAGACCACCGTGCTCGCGTCAGGCCGGCGCGGTTTAAAAGTGGACTATGTTCGAGAGAATGGACCGGCGGTCGGATCCGCAGCCACACCGGCCACGGCAGCCGATCACACGTCCGCCTTCGTCAGCGTCGGGCCACCGATTGCGTGCACGACGGTGAAAGTGGTCGATGCCGACGGTGATGCACTGCCCGAACGCTGCATCGGCCACATCCTATTGCGCTCGACGTGCTTGCTCGACAGCTATCTGAATGCCCCCGCCGAGACCCAGGCCGTGCTCAGTGACGGCTGGCTGCGGACGGGCGATATCGGCTATCTGGCCGACGGCGAGCTGTACTTCGTGACGCGCAGCAAGGATCTCATCAATGTCGCAGGCCGCAAGATCGCGCCAGCCGATGTCGATCATGCCGTCAGCACGAGCCTGGGCCTGCCGGTGAGTCGTGTCGCGTGCTTTGGTCAGTTAGGCGATACCGCGACCGAAGGTATCGTCATCGCGATAGAAAGCCGATCGGACGATGCGGCCAATATGGTGCAGGCCGCAAAGCTGGCCTGCTACGACCGCACGGGCTTGACGCCCGTGGCGGTCGTGATCTGCGCCGTCGGCAGTATTCCCAAGACAACCAGCGGCAAGGTGCGGCGTCAGGTGCTGCGCGAGACGCTGGCCAATGCAGAAGAGTCCTATGCGCCGGCCGATGTGGTCGACGCCTGATGCCGCACGAAGTGTTCAACCCGCTAAGCGCCGAACATCAGGCCGATCCGTACGGCGCCTATGAAAGTCTGGCGCGGCGCGGGCCATTGCACCGTACGCGGTTGGGGCTGTGGCTTGTCAGCGGGCATGCGCTGGCGACGGACGTTCTGAAGAACCGCGCCTTCCGAACCGACTATGCCACTGCGTTGGCGCAGGCCTACGGAGCTCGCTTTCGCCAGCACCCGTCGCTGCGTCACCTGAGCACATCCTTCGCGATAGACTCGGACAAGGCCGGCGGAGACGTCCGCAAGCACATCGCCCGGACGCTGTCGCAAGCGCGGGTGCACGCCCATCGCGACGTCATCCGCGATCTGGCGCAAGGCCTGCTGGAACCTGCGCTGCAGGCGCGCTCGGTGGACCTGCTGCGCGAGTTCGCGATTCCCTACACCCTCCAGGTCGTGTGCAAGCTGTTGGGTGTACCGTCCCAGTTAGCCGAGTCGATACCTTCGGTTTCCGCCGGCCTCTTGACCGCGCTGGATTGCGCGAGACTTTCCGCGGCCGAGCTCAAGGATCTGGACACGCGCACGCAAGCCATCGCCGAGCAGTTCGTGGCGTTCCTCGGTTCGCCACAAGCGCGGGATTCGGAATGCATCGCAGGCCTCCTGGACATCGCCAACGAGCACACGCTGCCGCTCGAGAGCGTTTTCAGCGATCTGCTGTTTCTGCTGCTCGCCGGGTTCGAGACCACGTCGTCGTCAGTCGCGCAGATTGGCTGGTTTCTCGCGCGTTATCCCGACGTCGCGGACGATCTGCGCAGCGGTGCGGCGGACACGGCCGTCATCGTCGAGGAGTTCGCGCGCATGTTTCCACCTGTCCACATCGTGACGCGCCGGCCGGGCGTTGACGTCGAGCTGGCCGGCGCCACGGTGCGATCGACCCAGACGGTGGCCGTGCTGATCGCAGCGGCCAACCGCGATCCGTCGGCGTTCGCCGACCCGGGAAACTTCATGCATGGGCGCGCCAGGAGCTCGGTGCTCACGTTCAGCGCCGGCTGGCATCACTGTCTCGGCGCCATGCTTGCGCGGCAGGAAATCGGCATCGCGCTCGAGGTCATGCTCGAACATCCGCAATTGCGCCGCGCGTCGGTAGCCACCTGGCGAAAGCTGGGCGTTTTCAGAAGTCTTCAGGCGCTGAGTCTGGTCGACCCCCACCACCATCACTGACAACGATATCCACAACGGACCACTCGCCTATGACTATTGAAGCCGCTGTCGCCGATACGATGATCAAGCTCGTGGCTCGCGTTTGCGCCGTGCCCCTCGAGGACCTTTCGCCCGATACCATGCTCGACGAGGTGGGCGTCGATTCGTTGTCGCTCAGCCAGATCATGGCGGAGATGGAAGCGGCATTCTCGATCGAACTGTGGGATGAAGACATCGCCGGCCTTGCGGAAGCCAATTCCATCGGCGATTTCGTCGGCGTGTTGAACGCCGCGCTGGGGCGAACGGCGGAAGCGTGCTGAACACGACTATCCGTTGCAGCGCTGCATAGCGACAGCCGATGGAAAAACTATCAGCGTGAGCCGGATCCTGCTCGCCACCCTCGGATCGCTCGGCGATCTCAATCCCGTGCTTGCGATGGCGAAGACCCTTGAAGAGGCCGGCCATCGCGTTCGCGTTGCCGCAAACCCGATGCACACCGACGCGACGCGTCGGCAGGGGCTGGAATTCGTTCCACTCGGCCAGCTCGCGGATCCGACCGACCTCGCCAGCCACGATCGCACGAGCGATGTGCACGACGATGCCATCGCGTTCGTGGACCACGCCAATTTCGGACAGCTCGACCGGCTGTTCGACGACCTCTTCGCCGCTGCCGAGTCTGCCGATGTGCTGCTGGCGCCGCATCACGTGGTGCCTGCACATCTGGTGGCGGCCAAGCGCGGTATTCCGTGGCTCGCCTTCACGCTCAGCCCCGCCTACCTGGTCGAGCAGACACGCCTGAGCGACAAGCGCGGGCCGCCGCCGCCGCCGCTGCCCACTCGGTGGCACGCGGCATTGGCAGCCTTGCGCCATCGCATCGGTCTGCCCCGGCGACTGTTTCCGTATACGGCAGTGTTCCAGGATTCGCCGACGATACTCGGGCTGTTTCCGGCCTTTCTGCTGGAACCCGGCATTACGGTGAACAATCTCGAGGTCATGGGCTTTCCGCACAGTGCACTAGTGCAGCCGGCGCACGCACCGGACCCGAGCCTGCTGGCGTTCTGCGACGAACGCACCGTGATCTTCTCGTTCGGTTCGTTTGTGGACCGAAGCAATCCACGCTACATGTTCGAGCAATCGGTCGCCGCGTGCCGCGCGCTGGGATTGAAGTGTCTCTACCTGAGCCAGTTCGTTGCCGCGACCGCGCCGGACGCAGACGATGTCATGATTCGCGGCTTCATTGATCATGCCGCGGTCTTTCCTCGCGTCGGCGCCATCGTCCACCACGCCGGACTCGGCACATTGATTGCCGCGTGTGCGGCCGCCAAGCCCATGGTCACCGTGCCGTTCCTGTACGACCAGCCCTATCATGCGCAGCGCATGGCCGCTCTGGTGAATGCTCCGGTTTTGCCGGCTGCACGGTACGGTCGCGACGCTCTGGTCGATGCGTTGCGGCAAGCACTCAAACATGCACCAGTCGCCAGCGCGCAGCTTGCAGCGCTGATGAGCAAGGAGACGAATGGCACGCTTCAACTGGTGCGTGCGGTGGCTGCGCGGTCGGGCGTCGCGCGTGTGGCACCGGGCGCTGCGGCAGAGAAAGTCGAGCAGCCAGGGCTACTCACGTTGGTGACCAGGGAAGCACCGTTCGATCGCGAGGGACGCAGCCCCCTGATAGGAAATCAGTTCGTCGGTCGGGCACGAGATGTCATGCCGTTCGAGCCGGCTGGACTCGATGCCGCGATGATAGTTGATGCAGGCCGACGGGCAGCCGTGGCGGCGGAAGAACGCGCAGAATGCTGAGCGTGCGCACCAGGGCGCCGATGCAGCCGA
>JAAFHE010000275.1 GCA_013298265.1 Lysobacterales bacterium
CCCGGACAGTGGACGACGCGCTGGATGGGATCGTCGCCACGCTGGACCGGGCCGACGCGACCCTCGCGGATCTGGTGCGCGCGGCCGACCGCGAAGCCGCGCGCATCCGCGACGACCTGAAGGCGAGTATTGGCCAGCTCGAAACCCTGGCGCGCGACGAAGCGCGCGCGCTCGCCGCACTCGGCAAGGAGGCGGCCGACGCCGGACTCGAAATCCTGCGTGCGCTGGCTGAGGGGCCGGTCACCGATACGCTGCGCGCGAGCCGCGACGCGCTCGGCTATTACTACGATCAAGCCAAGGATGCGCTCGATGTCACTCGCGCCAGCGCGTATTTCAATGACCTCGGCACCGACGTACTGAACGCACTGAGTGTCGATCTCCCGTTCGATCGCATCCGCGATCGCCTGCTGCCGCAGCTGACGGATTTTGCGGTGCGCGATCTGCTGCCTGATTTCGGCGGCCTCAAGCTATCCGACCTGCTACCGGATCTCGCGATTCCGGTCGACGGCGAGCACGAATACGGCTGGGTACGCCTTGCGCATGGATTCGACAGGAATCGCCTGACCGCATGGGCCAAGGTCGACATCGACAAGGAGTTTGAGGACGACGCGACGCTGTTCGACCTCGGCCCGGTCAAGCTGCGTCTGCTGGAACCGCATTTCATCGCGCACAGCGAGATCGAGATCGACCGGGATGGCGCGCGCGCCCAACGTACGTCAGCGCAGTTGCAAGCCCATTGGGAACTCTCGCTTGGCGACAAGCCGATGGTCACCATGCGCGACGGACTGCTGACGTTCGACGAGTCGGGTGAACTCAAGTTTGAGTTCGACAGCGAAAAACTCGAGCTGGCGGCGGAACTGCAGTTCGTCACCGATGCGCTGCGCAGCCTCATGCCTGAAGTGGAAGGTCTGACGATTACCCCGATGTTGCCGTCGGGTATCAGTGCGGAACTGAGCCTGCCGCTGCCGGACATCGGCACCGGTGCGTTCACGCTGACCGGCATAACGCTCAACGCGCATCTCGATTTGCTGATCGGCAATGGCTTCGAAATCCGTACCGGCCTGTGGCTGAGCAAGCCGGACCGCCCCTTCGGACTTGCCGTTCTGTTCCTCGGCGGCGGCGGCTGGTTCGGCATCGACGTGAGCTACCGGCCTCCGTCGCAGTTCGTCACGCGTGTGTCGGTCGGTCTGTCCGCGGGCGCATTCCTTGCCGTCAACTTCGGCTTCGCGCGCGGCAGCGCGGGCCTGCTGTTCACGGCCGGCCTGGATTTCTACCGTGACTGGAGCACCGGCAAGGGCAGCACGGCGCTGTCGATCGGAATTCTGATGTGGGGCGAGTTCTCCATTCTCGGCATTGCGAGCGCATCCATCCGTCTGGTCATGCGGATCACCTACGCCGACGGTGCCATGACCGGGTACGGCGTCATCAGCGTCAGCATCAGGATCTGCTGGTGCTACACACTGCGCCTGAGTCGGCAGATCGCGATGCCGTTCGCCAAGCCGGGCCGGCGCGGAGGCGGTGCTGCGGCCCGGGCGCTGTTGCCGCCGCAGCCGGCGGCGGAAGCCGCGACCAACATCACCCCGCCGCTGTACGGCGACCGGCCACCGCCGGCCGCTGACGCGCTGGGCGACTACTTCTCTTCGCTGGCTCTGTGAGACCGATGCCATGACACGACTGCGCATTGCCTTGAGCCTCACGCTGGTCGGCCCGCGCGCGCATATGCTGGCGCAGGCGGACTGGCCGATCGCCCTTCGTATCGCCATCGGCGCCGAGGGGCCTGCGAGCACGCCTGACGAGCGCCGCGCGCTCGTCGATGCGAGCCTGCCGTGGCGCGTATTCGACGCCGCCGCGCTTGGCCTGCGTGTATACGGTGCGGCCGGCAACGTCGACATCGACGCGGTCCGGCCTGGCGTCGAAGGGAATAATTCCATTGTGGATAAAATTGCCGTAGACGTGGCGGATGCGGCGCGGCAGTTGGCTCACGACGACCGGCTGAGCTACGGGTTCGACGGTACGGCGGGCGACGTCAGCGATGACGACACACGCGACGCCCAAGTTTCGTGGCCCGGGCTCATGCAGTCGGTCGCCGGTCTGCCGCCGCTGCTCGCGGGCAATCTCGGCGCCGTCTGGTACTCGGGTGTGCCGCGCACGTTCTTCGCCGAGTACATCGACGCGGCATGGCGCGAGCGCGCCGGGGCCGATGTCGTCGTCGTGCCGCGCGCGATCGCCGGCCATGCTTTGCACGACTACGCTGCCGGTGTTGCGCACTACGGCGGCGCCGGCGATGACGCGTCGGTAGTCGCCTATATCGAGCCGCTGCGTTGCGGCGCGCTGGCCGATGCGGATCCGCCGGAACTCGGCGACTACTGGCTGTCGGTGCGGGATGCACGCGAGGACTCGCTGCTGGAGCTTGCCGCGCAGATCGACAAGGCGTTGCAGCCCTCATCGATCCTTGCCGAAATCACCAGCGACGAGCTGACCACCGCGCTGACGGTCGCGCAGGCCGGCGGCAGTCCGTCACGGCCGGCGACCGCGGCCGAAGGCCTCCTTGTCCAGACGGCACTGACGCAACAGTCGCGTGACCTCGTCGCGCAGCCGCCGCCCGCGAACGAGCGTTACGTGGCGCAGCTCGCACAATGGCGCAGTGCGCTGCTGGCCGACGCACTGGCCGCGGCGCTGCCGCTGGACCAGGCGCTCGCACAGCGACTGCCGGCTGCGCTGGAGCAATCGCTTCGAACCTACTGGGCGCTGCCCACGCCGGACATGCGGCTTGATCTGCCGGCATTGGCCAGACTTGCCGCATCGCGACTTCCTCTGGCTGCGCTGACACCGGCGCTGCGTCCGTGCCGGCCCGGCGAAGGCATCACGCTGCTGCTCGGTGAGGACAACCAGCGGCTGCTGCATGAGCGTCGGGGCAGCCGCGACGCCATTGATGAAATTGCCGCCGTACAGGTGTTTGCCCGGCGCGCGTCCCGCGCTGCGGATCTCGCCGCGGCGCCGTGGCACGCGTTGACCGGCGTGCGCCTCGGGCTGGGTGAAACGCGTTCGGCGCCGCAGCTCGCCGGCGTGAGCGCGGCCTACGTGGATGGCGTGCTATGCCGGGAAATCGAGTACCTCGGCGCCAACCTCGTCGGTCGCAACGCGCTGCAACACGCGCATCGGCAGACCGTCGAACCCGCCGACGACGCCGCGTCGTCGTTTCTGCTCGCGCCGCTCGACCGCCATTGCATCACTGTCGCCGATGCGCTGCCGCGTGCACTTGCGCTGCCACTGCGCTATGGCGACCACTACGAGTTCGCGGCCGCGGTCGTCGACCGGGCCGGCGGCATGGCCGCCGCGCTCGCCGCCGCGGATTCGCCCTGGCTGCTGGACTGGAACCGGCTGGATGCGCTGCAGCCGTTGCGCAGCGACACCGTGCAGTTCCGTCGACGCGTGCCGGTCGGCGACTGCAACCTGCGTCCGTCGCTGATCGACGGACGCAGCGAATGGCCAGCCGTGCCGGACGACGTGTGGCTGCGCTGCCGCGAGAACGCCGGTGATCTTGCCGCGGGCGAAACGCCGCTGCCGGGCGCACGGCCCAGTGTCGTTCTGCTGGTGCCCGACACGGACGAATTCCGCTTCGCGCGTCCGCGCTATCGTTTCCACGTCGGTCCGCCGCTGCTGGACGAACACACACTGCTGCGCTGGGGACTGCCGGAGACCCACGCCGTTGCCGATGAGCGCGCCGCGGCCGTCGAGCGGCTCAAGCAGCAGCTGACCGCGATCCTTGGACAGCGCGACGCGCTGATGGCAGCGGAACGGCAGACCGCGTCGGAGGCTCAGGTATCGTTGCCGCCGGACCCGGCCGTTGCGCGGGTCGGCCTGCGGCTGCGTCGTGACGATGGCCGCGTGGAGCAGCATGTGCTGGCAGTGGAGGGCGAACTGGCGCTGCAGTACGCCAACGGCGACACGCTGTTCGACGCGACGACGCGTGAGCTCCGGCTCGATGCCGCGCGCTACGCGCAGCTGGATTTCGTCGCGCTCGTGGAGAGCAGCGTATTCGAAGGCCGCTTCGATCGCGACGCGCTGGAAACGCAAAGCGGCCTGCTCGACCCCGGTGACTGGGTGGACGCCGCGGGAACGCGCTATGTCGGTTTTGGTGCGAGCACGGTGCTGGTCGAGGTGGCTAGCCGTGATCTGCCCCCGCTCGACGCGGCGCGCATCACGCTGCGGGCTGACCGGGCGCGGGATGTCGAACTGCACGCAGTGCTGGATGTGTTGCCGCATATTGAAAATATCCACCAGTTCTCGGTTGCCAGCGAGCGCTGGGTCTGGCGCAACGCACCGCTGCTGGACGCCGACTGGAAGCCCGGCACGGATCCGCGCGAAAACCGCCGCAGGCTGGCGAGCGGGCCACCGAGGACGCTATTCGATGCGGCCAGGCGCAACACGGATCAGGAAGTCACACACAGGTTCGATTCGCTCGCGCAGATCGATCGGGGCTTCGTCGCGCGGGCGCAGGTCACGCGCCGCCTGCCACGGCCTGCTCCGAACGGTTCCGGGCCGCCCTTATACGTCGACGGACGCGACGCCACGACGCATGCGGACTACCTGCGCTACCGCCTTACGCTGCGTTCGCGCTACGCCGGCGTGCTGCGCGATGCGGCCGTGACATCTTCCGACGTGCGAAGGATCGTCACGGCCTTCCGCGGCGATCCTCGCCAGATCAAGCCGCCGAAGCTGCTGGCGCTGCTGCCGCTGACCCGGCACCTTCGGCCGGATCCGCGCGGCGGCAAGGGCGATGCGGGCAGCACTCCGTTCCTCGTCGTGCTCGACGAATGCTGGTTTCGCGAGTACGGCATCGGCGAACGGCTCGAGGTGGAGGTTGCGCTGGTCAAGGCCGAGATCGGCGATCCGGAAGACGATGAGCGTCCGCTGCTGTTCGGCCCGCTGCCGGATCATCACGTCGCTGCTCCGCCGCTCGGAGACAAAACGCGCGAGCGTCTGCTCGCGCCGCTGGACTGCTTCGGGCCGTTTGGCCTGAGCCTGGATCGCAGCGGCAACGAAGCGCTGGCCAACGCGAGTGCATTCGTGGTCTATGCGCCGCCAGGTACGCCGCCTCACTACAACCTGTCGGTGCGCCTGCGCCGTGTGCTGGAAGTCGACGAGGATGGCAAGATCCAGTCGGTCGAAAGTCCGTATTCGGATGCGCATGCACTGTATACATTGCCCAGCAACGACGCGTTGATCGCGTCGGCTGCCGAAGACGCCGTGCTGACGCTCGAGCGCGAGAGTGATGGCTACTTTTGCTACGAGCCGGAATCGCTCGTGTTGCAGCCAATGGAGGGCGACATCCACGACGAAGTCCGGCGCCAGTACCGCTACGTCCTGCTGGTCGGCCGTTCGGCATTGGACGCGGGCCGTGACGTGGATGTATTCCTGCCGTCGGCCGCGCTGTGGCTTGGCGGCGGCGAAGCGCACTGGATCGGTGGTCAGGGTGCCGATCTCGACAGCGGCGAATGGAAAGGGCAGGTGCTGGAAATCCTCGTCAACGGCCGCCATGCGTTTGATCCGCAGCGACCGCGCGATATCGGGAATCCGCGACGATCCGTGCTCGATTCCGTAGGCTCGCTGCAGCAGCTGTTCCGCTGCCTGCTGGACGATGCAGGTGACGCGGAAACGCGGGTTCGTGACGCCGCCGGCATGATTCGGCGCGTGTCCCGGCAGGTGCTGCTGCAAGTGCGTCGCGATGTGTGACAGGCTGTAGCGGCAGCGGCATGGCAGCACTGTCCGCGCGTCCCGGTCAGCTTTTCGACTTGAGCCTGGCCACCAGTCCCTGCAGCACCCGCTGCGACTCCTCGCCGAACCAGCCGTCGACGAATTCGTCAACGTTGAGTGTTGCGATGTCACCAAATGCGTCCGCAAGATCGGCGCGGGCGAAGCGGCGTGTCT
>JAAFHE010000276.1:0-4746 GCA_013298265.1 Lysobacterales bacterium
TCCCCGGCCGCTGGCGACCGCCGGCCAACCTGCGTAAACTACCGAGTCCATTCGCTTTTTTGGTTTCGCCTTATGACCGGCAAGCTGTTCATAAAGACCCACGGTTGCCAGATGAACGAGTACGACTCGTCCAAAATGGCCGATGTGCTGGGCGCTGCCCACGGCCTGGAGCTGACCCAGGACGAGTCCGAAGCCGATGTCATCCTGATCAATACCTGCTCCATCCGCGAGAAGGCGCAGGAGAAAGTGTTCTCCCAGCTCGGCCGCTGGCGTGAGCTGAAGAAAGCCAATGCCAATGTCGTCATCGGCGTCGGCGGCTGCGTCGCCTCGCAGGAAGGCGAAGCCATCGTCAAGCGCGCGCCGTTCGTCGACCTCGTGTTCGGCCCGCAGACCCTACACCGCCTGCCCGAGATGATCGAAGCCAGGCGCCGCACCGGCAAGCCGCAGGTCGACATCTCTTTTCCAGAAATTGAAAAGTTCGACAAATTGCCCGAACCGCGCGCCGATGGTCCCAGCGCGTTCGTGTCGATCATGGAAGGCTGCTCGAAGTACTGCACCTTCTGTGTCGTGCCGTATACCCGCGGCGACGAAGTCAGCCGTCCGTTCGACGATGTCATCGCCGAAGTCGCCTCACTCGCCGACCAGGGGGTGCGCGAGGTCAATCTACTCGGCCAGAACGTCAACGCCTATCGTGGTCCGCTCTACGACGGCGGCGTCGCCGACCTCGCCATGCTGATCCATGCGATCGCCCAGCTCGACGGCATCGGCCGCATCCGCTTCACGACTTCGCACCCGCTGGAGTTCTCCGACTCGCTGGTCGAGGCCTATGCCAGCGTGCCCAAGCTCGCCAACTACCTGCACCTGCCGGTGCAGGCCGGTTCGGACCGCGTGCTCGCGGCGATGAAGCGGGGTTATACGGCGCTGGAATTCAAGCAGAAGATCCGCAAGCTGCGCGCGGTGCGTCCGGACATTTCTGTCTCCTCGGATTTCATCGTGGGTTTCCCGGGCGAGACGGAGGCGGATTTCGACAAGACCATGAAGCTGATCGACGACGTCGGATTCGACCAGAGCTTCAGCTTTGTCTATTCCAAGCGCCCAGGCACGCCAGCGGCGAATCTCGACGACGACACCAGTGCAGAAATCAAGCACGCGCGCCTGCAGCGCCTGCAGGCGGCGGTCACGGCGAACGCAAACCGCATCAGCCAGGCGATGGTCGGTACGCGCCAGACCGTGCTCGTCGAAGGCGTCAGCCGCAAGAGTACGAACGAGATGACCGGCCGCACCGAAAACATGCGCTACGTGAACTTCCCGGGCGATGCGCGCATGGTTGGCCAGTTCGTCGACGTGCTGATCACCGACGCGATGACCAACTCGCTGCGCGGACGCGTCGCGCTCGATACCTGAGATCCAGCGGGCGCGTCATGCGCTCTGGTCTGCCATGACCGTCGAGGTAGTTTTTCGAGCGGCATCGACGCGTTGAACTGACCGGCACGCGCCAACGCGCTTACTTCGCCGCGCAGGCCGCCGCGATCCGACGCGCCGCCGCATCGACCAGCGCGCGATCACGCGGCAGCACCGGCTGTGCCGTCGCGAGCAAATCCACCGCCGTAGCGATTCCAGCCTCCGCCGCCGCGCAATCGCCGCGCCGCGCGTCGATTTCGGCGAGCAACCAATGCCGTGTCAGAAGATCCTTGCCGGTGAGCTGCGAGCGATCGAGCACCTGCGCTGCAGCCTCTGCAATCGTCTGTGCCGCCGCGGCGTGGTTCTGAAGCAGCAGCAGGCGGCTTTTCTGCAGATCGAATACGGCACGTTCGACGTGATCGGCGGGATATTCCGAGTAGTAGACCGTCTGCGCCGCCGCCAGATGCTTCTGAGCAGCCGCGGGATCCGCCTGCGCCAACAGGGTCTCGGCCAGCAGCACCTCCGCCTCGGCACGGCGCATCGCCGAAAACGCCTGCGGCGCTGCCTCGATCTGCGCAAGTCCGTGCGTGAACGAATCATTCGCGCGGTCAAGTTCAAACGCCCGCAACGCGGTCCAGCCGCGCTGGCGCCAGTAATTCTCGATCGCGCCGGGCCTCAGGCTTCCGGCCTGCGGCAGCAAGGTGTCGCCACGCGCAAACAACCGCGCAGCCAGGTCGAATTCGCCTAGCTTGCCGAATGAACCGGCAACGCCGCCGATCGCATCGATCGCGACAGCCGGATCCACCTCGGCGGCCAGCGCCTCGATGCGATTGGCCGTCGCACGCAGGCTGTCGCGGTAGCGCGGCTCGCCCTGCACTGTCGCCAGCAGTTTGTAGGTGCCGAGCTTTCCTGCAGGGGTCGCGCTGGGGTCGCGCTCGAGCTGCACGGCCGCGGCGCGCAGCACGACCTCGGCTTCGTGCGGCTTGCCCAGGTTGATCAGGCCGTGGCCGATCTCGCTGAGTGCACGCTGCAGCAGCGCGGGATCGTCGGCGCGCTCGCGCTGCAGCGTGTCCGCGGCGGTGCGCAGGAACTCGCTCGCGTGCGGATCGCGTCCAGCGTAGTACTGCGGATTCGCGGCGCCGAGCACGCCGAGCATCGCCTCCAGGTGAACCTGGGCGACACGCGCCTGCTCCGCCGCGACACGCGCCTCGCGCAAGGCAACGATCGCGCCGGCGCCAAGCGCCAGCATCGTCGCCGCAGCGACGATCAGCGGCCAGCGGTAGCGCGCGAGCAGTTGCCGCGTCTGTTCGCGCGCTCCGCCGATGCGGCTGCGCAACGGTCGCTGCGCCAGCCAGTCGTCGAGATCGTCGGCCAGTGCGGCCGCACCCGCGTAGCGCTGAGCCGGCGCCTTCGCGAGCGCTTTTTGCACAATGCGCTCAAGCCCGCCACAGATACGCCTGCGTTCTCCAGTGGTGTAGTCGACGACACAGGCTTGCGCCAGCGTGCGCGGCCGCTCGCGCAGGATGGCCGCAGCCCAGTCGGCGCCAGCCTCGGCCAAGGCGTACGGCGAACGGCCGCTGGTCAATTCGAACAGCAGCACGCCCAGCGCATAGACATCGGTAGCCGTGGTCGTGCGTTCGCCGACGATCTGCTCCGGCGCCGCATAGCGTGCTGTCATCGCGCGCAGCGCCGTGCGTGTCTGATCGTCAGTACTGTCGTCGAGCAGCTTGGCGATACCGAAGTCGAGCAGCTTGGGCTCAGCGTCGGCGCCGACGAGGATGTTTGCCGGCTTGATATCGCGATGTACGACGAGGTTGCGCTGCGCATAGGCGACGGCTGTCGCGACGCGCGCGACCAGCGCAACCCGCGCATCGAGTCCAAGCTGCTGCTGGCTCACATAGTTCGCAATGGTTTCGCCCGCAACGTACTCCATCGCAAGCCAGGGCTGTCCTGCTGCCGTGAAACCGCCGTCGAGCAGGCGTGCAATGTTCGGATGCTCCAGCCGCGCGAGAATCTGTCGCTCGCGCAGGAACCGTCGCGTCAACTGGCGTGAAAGGCTGCCGCGGCGTACCAGCTTCAGCGCGACGCGCTGCTCGAAACCGCCGTCGACGCGCTCGGCCAGATAGACCTCGCCCATGCCACCACTGCCGAGCATCTGCTGCAGCCGGTAGGGCCCGACCTGTAACGGCGCCGCATTCGCATCGGGCGCCGGTGCTTGCAGGTCGGTCTCGGCAAGGTTCACCAGCAGCGCGCGAACGGCCTCGTGCAACTCGGGGGCGTGTGTGGCGAGATGGGCGAGATGCGCCTCGCGCGCGTCTGGCACGAGATCGATCACGGCATGGAAAGCCTCGCGCAACGTACGAAAGTCGGCGGCGTTCATGGCGGCAGGGACGTCGGCTGGCTGTACCGGGGGCTTACGCCGGAACCGCCGCCGGACTGACAGCGGCGCCGCATCAGTCGCCGAGCCGCTGGCGCAGCCACGCACGCGCCATGGCCCAATCGCGATAGACGGTGCGTTCGTCCACGCCGAGCAACACCGCAACCTCACTGACTTCGAGGCCGACGAAATAGCGTAGCTCGACGATCTGCGCCATGCGTGCGTCGAGCCGGGCCAGCGCATCGAGTGCCTGATCCAGCGCCGGCAGGTCGGTGCTCTGCTCGATGGGCAGCGCCATCGCCTCGATGAAATCTGCGCGCTGCCACTGCCCGCCGCCCCGCTTGTCACGCAACTGCGCACGCGCACGGTCGATAAGGATCTGGCGCATGAGCTTGGCAGCAGTCGTATACAGGTGTTTGCGATTGCTGATATCGAGGCTGCCCGCGCCGAGCAGCCGCACGAAGACGTCGTTGATCAGCGCGGTCGGCTGCAGGGTCTCGTGGCCGCGATTGCTGCGCAACTCATGCGCCGCGATGCGGCGCAGTTCGTCATAGACCAGCGGCAGCAGCGAATCCAGCGAGGCAGTATCGCCCTGCTGCCACTGCTGCAATAGCTGCGTCACCTCGGCGTCGCACTCGGCCACCGCCCGCCCCCTGGGAATCCGTCTCCGGCCCGAAGTCTAGCAGCCCGACCCGCAACCGCCGGTGCCGCAGTCGGCGCGTGCACTGTGCGCGAATCGACGGTTCACGGTCCGGTGTCAGTCCGGCGCGGCGACGGCGTAAGCCCTGGCAAATCGGCCTGCCTCATGGCCGCCTATCATGCAACCAGGAGAACACCCCATGCCATCGATCCGCCGTCACGCCGCCGTCTGCGCGCTGGCCTGCGTCGCCAGCAGCGCCCACGCCGCCGAGTGGTTCGTCTCGACGACTGGCAATGACAGCACCGGTACCGGTTCGATTGCGCAGCCG
>JAAFHE010000276.1:4756-5930 GCA_013298265.1 Lysobacterales bacterium
CCGGCGACACGATCACCCTGCGCGGCCCCACCGGAAACAATGTATACAACGAAACCGAAGTGCGCCTGCGCGTGCCGCTCACCTTGCGTAGCCACCCGGGTGAATGGGCGCATATCGCCTGCCCGATCAACGTCGTGGACACGGTCTGCATCCAGATTGATCCGGATGCCTCGGGCAGCCGTCTGTCGCGCCTGGAAATCAGCGGCGGCTACTACTACGCGGTGTTCCTGCAGACCGACTGGGAGCGCCCCGGCAATCCCGGCGGCACGGGTGCGTCGAACGTGATCATCGAGGATTCCAAACTGCACGGTAGCGGCCGCGACGTCATCAAGATCACGCCCAAGAGCAACAACGCGACGATCCGCCGCAACGAGATCTATAACTCCGGTGCCGGCTATCCGCCGGGCACGCCGCCCGAAGACAAGAACGCCGAAGGCATCGACAACGTCAATGCGGCGAACATGCTGGTGGAGGACAACTACATCCACGACACAGCCACGACCGGCGTCTATTTCAAGGGCGGCGCGACGGATGTGATCGTGCAGCGCAACCGGATCGAGAACGCAGGCGAGGCCGGCATCCTGGTCGGCTTCGACACGAGTCCCGAGTATTTCGACATCGCGGTCAATCCAAACTACTACGAAGCGATCCGCGGCATCGTGCGCAACAACATCGTGCGCAACACCAACTACGCCGGCATCGGCCTGTACGCCTCGCAGAATGCCGTGGTCGCGAACAACACCATCATCAACGCGGCACTATCGGGCCACGCGGCGCTGTACTACGGCGTCACGCTGCAGGACTTCGATCCCGACGCGGGCCGCCCGGCCAACGTCGGCGCCCTCGTGCGCAACAACCTCGTGATCCAGAGCGGACGTGACTGCGTTGGCATCCGCTATTCGCAGGATCTCGGCGGACTCAATGGGCTCAGCGGCAATCCAGGCACCGACTACAACGCGTTCTTCGATACCGCCGGCGCTTGCACGTTCTTCGACCGCCGTCCCGGCAGTCCCATCGACGGCGGCGGCACGCTGGCACAATGGCGCGCCGCGCTTAACGCCGACAGCCACAGTTTCGAGACTGCGCTGAGCCTGAGTGCCGACGGCCATCTGCCGGCCGGCAGCCCGGCGATCGACGCGGCCCAGACGCTGGCCCAGGTGACCGATGACATCGA
>JAAFHE010000277.1 GCA_013298265.1 Lysobacterales bacterium
TGATGTGCGCGTCTCTTCTTTGAGTTCGCCACGGCATCCGAACAAACCCTCGAGCTTGCCGTCGTCGGCGCGTGAATCTGTCGCCACAGGCCATCGTGATCTATCGCCGTGTCGGCGGTGGAAAATTGCCCTGGCGTCTTGCTGATCCGGGCTGGCGGTAGCGCGGCGAAACGCGGCTCATTGGCGATACTCGGAATCTGCGCCTGTTCCGCGTCGCTCAATGCATGAGCAGGACGCAGATGAAAAGCGTGCGGACGCTGGTCGCCGCGCGTTACGCCATCCACCGCCTTCCCGCGCTGCAGCGTGCGTACACCAGTACCGGCCAGCGCGCAGGCCGGAGCCCGGCGTGATCCACTGCGGTGAGCCTCGGCGATGATGCGGGGGGATCTTGCGCAGCCATGCGGCGTCCGGCACAGTTAGCCAATTGTCGCATTGGTCAACATTGCTACAAACGACGACTCGGCTGTATTGAAGTGCTTGCAGTGCTACCGCGCTGACACCGCAATCCGTTCTTGTAGCCCGGCGCCAGCGCCCGGCCGTCGGGAGAAACAGGCCGATGAGTCCGACTGGCGTTATTCAACGGATCCTGTGTCGGCGTGTCGGCGAGGAAAGCCTCCCGGCGAGCGCACGCTTCTTCAACGGCTGATCAGCACTGCTGACGCTCGTCTGATCCATGCGGTGCCGAACTTGATAGCCTGATCCGATGCCAGCAGACCGCAACGGACTTGTTCAGGGAAAGCCAACATGCGCCTGGGAGGAAGTGGCAGATGATAGTTTTTGCGTGTGCCGTCGGCAGTCTGGGCGACGTCAATCCCGTCATTACGCTGGGCAGCGCTCTGCAGCAACGCGGCCATCGCGTGTTCGTGCTGACTACCGGGGATGCGGAAAGCAAGGTGCGTGAAAGCGGGCTGCACGCGCACGTCGTACTGAGCCAGCAGGAATGGGATGCCTGGCGTTCGCTGCCGCGGGAATCCGAGCCAGAACTGGAAAGCCTGAAGGCCTGGGTTCACGTGGCATTGCCTGCCGTGGCTGAAACGATTCGCTTCATCTGGCACGAATTCGTTCCCGGCGACTCGATCGGACTGGCTCCCGCGATGCTCGGCGCCGGATTCCCGTTCTTCCGGGAAAAATTCCGGATGCCGCTCATTGAAATCCAGTACGCGCCGCGCGTCGAGCACGAAGCCGGCGCGTTCGACCAGATGTTCGGGGACGTGCTAAACCGTATCCGCAAGAGCATGCAACTCCCCCCGATGCAGGACGGTTGGCGGCGCTGGCTGCTGACGCCTGACCGCACGCTGGGTTTCTATCCGGAGTGGTTCCTCGGTGCTTCCGGCGTCGAACGCATCTCCGATGTCACCCCCATGCACTATCTGTTCGATCCACAGGACGACAGCCGCGCGCTACCCCGGGAGCTGATCGATTTCCTCGATCGCGGTACAGCCCCGCTGGTCACCACCTTCGGTACCTTCGCGCTCAACGAGTCGGCCCTGTACGCCAATGCGATCGAAGCCTGCGTCTCGATCGGTGAACGCCTGGTGGTACTGACCCGATACCCGGAGCAACTGCCATCGCCGCTGCCGGCCGGATGCCTGGTGGTGCCCTACGTGTCGCTCAAGCAATTGTTTCCCCACGCTGCTGCGGTAATCCATCACGGTGGCGCGGGGACCATTGCGCAGGCTTTCCGTGCGGGTGTGCCACAGATCATCTGCCCGCTCGCCTTTGATCAGTTCGTCAATGCCGATCGCGTCGTTGCGCTGGGATGCGGAACCCGCATCGAACGGGCCGATTTCCAGGTGGACCTGATCAAGCGCGTAGTCGCGAACACCGTCGCAGACGCGCATATGGCGCAGGCGGCGAAAGTCGTCGCAGGCCGTATCGACGACGATGCGACGCCTCGCGTCTGCGAACTTATCGAGCGCTACGCCCGAGAGCTCGGGGTGACGGCGTGACACTGCAGGGGTTCCGCTGCGGCCTCCACCAGTCCCTTGACAGCACGTGAGGCGCAGCACCACGCCCATGCCGACCCGCGAAACGCGATCGTCGGCGTTCGTCCGCCGCGCGCTGCAGCCGACGCCGTCCGCGACGCCGCCGAAGCGATCGCGGCACTCAGACGGCGATCGCCGCCTCGAAATTCTTGATCTCGCTACCGAACGGTGTCAGCACCCGCTGCACCTGAGCCGGCGACCCGGCCGGCAGCAAATAGCGCAGAAAACCCGCCAGCGTGCCCGACGGACCGGCGTCGACATAGCGGAAAGGACCTTGCCGCACGAGCCCGGCGATGGTGCGCTGAAATTCGATCGGCCGGCGGATCGCCGACCAGAACAGTGCGTCGGGAATGCTGTGGAAGGTGCGCGCCTGCGCGCAGCAGACCAGCGGAATATTGAGCGGCGCCAGCGACAATCCCTCGAAATGGCGCAACAGCGGCGCATGCGCGGCATCGACCCACTGCGAATGAAACGCGTGCGACACCGGTATCCGCTGGTGTATTACGCCCTTCTCGCTCAGAAAACTTTCGATCGCGACGAGGTTGTGCTCCAGCCCCGCAATGGCGAAATGACCGGAGAAATTCAGCGCGGCCAGCTCTGAACGGCTGCACAGTTCCGGCAGATCGAACAGCGCGGGCTCGGCGACGATGGCAAGCATGCCACCCGGCGGGCAATGCCGCCGCACGACATCCGACTGCTGCACGATCGCGATGAGCGCGGCTTCCGGCGCGATCGCACCGGCGACCGCCGCTGCCGCATAGGTACCCAGGCTCGCGCCGAGCGTCAGATCCGGACGCAGGCCTTCGGCCTCCAGCGCCATCGCCAACGCATACTCGACCATGAAGATCGCTACACCGCCGAGCGGCGTGCGCTCGAACGTGTCCGCGCGCATACGCTTCGGATCGTAGATCAGTGCTATGGCCGAGGCGCCGGCCTCGCGCTGCCCGCAAGCGTCGAGACGATCCATCCAGTACCGGAACACCGCGTTCCGGTCATACAGTGGCCGCCCCATCTGGTAGTACTGGGAGCCCTGCCCCGAAAACATGAAGATCGTCTTGAGCTTGGACATGGACGTCACCGCGTACGGAGCGCGAATCTCCTGATCGATGTTCGGATACCGGTTCGGCAGATGCAGGCGTGTCCCGCCCTTAGCTGCCGTTCGCGAGAAACTTCGCGGCGAAACGCTGCGCTATGCGCGGATCGAGCCCATGCGCGGCGGGGTCGATCGCGAACAACTGCGCTAGCTGAGCGACACGCTCGTACTCTGCCCGATCAGCCATGCAGTGCTGGAACAGGCTGGCTGTCTGTGCCTGCAGCTGCGCCGCCTGCTGGAACGCGTTCGGATCGAAGCGCGGCAGCTTGGAGTACGACTCCGCCGGCAACGTGTCCGGCCGCCAGCGGAACGACAGCGCGCTGCCGTTGTGTTTGGCCGTCAGCGGCAGCGACATGCCCTCGCGCACCTGCACTTCGGGCAGGAACTGCAGTGCCTGCTTCCAGTGGAACGACTGTGGCGCTCCGGGCGCGTTCGACAGCCACTGCTCCGGCGCGAGCTGCAGGTCGAACCAGAACAGCACCGCGCCGGCGGTGCCGTCGGCGCTGGCGACGAGATCGATCTCGCACTCCTGCGGTTCCGGCGACGCGCTGGCGAAATCGAAGGCGAAGACGTCGAAGGCTTCGCTCAACGGCCGGTGCACGATGCGGTTCGCATCGACGTTGATGAATTCCGGCGAGAAGCGGTACGGGTTGAGGATGTTGACATCGATGTCCCAGATCCGGTCGAGGCGATACTCGACCAGCATCGCGCGTATGCGGCCGGCCATAGGCACGTAGATCGCGTCATCCGCAAGCAGATGCTCGCGCGCGTAGGCGAGGAAATGCAGCACACCCTCACCGATCAGGCTGCAATCGAACAGCTCGAATACGGCCAGATCGGCCTTGCCGGGCAGATCGTCCGGAACCTTCAGGTGTCGGCAGTCCTTGTTGATGATGTGCACGCGTTCGCCGGCCTCGTTCGCGCCGAGCACCTTTTCGGCTACTCGCGCAAGCGCACCGTCCAGCTCGCAGGCATCGACGCGTCGTGCGCCAAGTTGCGCCGCCATCAACGACAGCAGGCCGCAGCCGCCGCCAATGTCCAGAACGGCTGCCTCGCCGCGTTCCTGCAGACGCTGCGCGAGCGCGCCGCGGTACGCAGAATTTCTCGCCTCGTCCACGACCATCGGCAAGTACCAGCTCGGCAGCGCGCCCGAACGCAGCTCGCTCGCGGCAGGAACGGTTTCGAAATAGATCCGCGATGTGTCCACATGGATACGAATTGGCAATGTTCCGCCGACATCAAGCAGCGGTGAATCGGCATACTGGACCGCGGGCTTCACGCTCGTCAGACCGCTGCCCGGACGCGTGTCGAGGCGCCCGCGACCAAGATCGAGTTCGAACCAGAACACGATCGCATCCAGCCTGCCCTGCTGCACGACGGGCAGTTCGCGCGACCAGACCTGCTCGGCGAAATTTTCCAGATCGATCTCGCCCACTTCACTCGCCGGGGTCAGCGCGGTCCAGCATGATTCGGACAGATCCAGCGGCTGCGGATACGGCGCCCAACGCAATCCGCTCAGCGCCTGCAGATCGAATCCGGTGCCCGGATACGCCCATTGCACGCCCATGGCGAACACGCGCGCCTTGCGCGGCAACAGGCGCAACTTCGTCGCGCCGCGTTCGCGATAGCCGTGGATCGTACGCACGACGCCGGTACCGAGCAGCGTGTGGTCGAGATTCGGAAACACGAGCCAGTCGTAGTCGGCAGGCTGCAGCTCAGCCGGACCGAGCACGTCGATCGCCGAAGCGAACTGCTCGAACGATGCGCGCCTTTCCTCCTCGGTCCACGACGGCACGTCCGCGCCATGCCTGGCGTGCCAGCCTGCGAGCAAGTGCTTCTGGATCACACCGGAGGCGATGCGCGCGTCCAGCGCCGAGGGTTCCACCACGGTCACATGAGCGGCGCCGTGCACCAGTGCGCGTACCGCGAAAATGCCAAGCTCGCTGCCGTGCAGCAGCACGCGGCCGCCGGCCGTCGCGGCCAGCGCGTCGTCCCAGGCCTGCAGCCAGCGCTCGTCTTCGAGCCGCTCGAGCGAGTTGCGCGACGAGTGATGAATGCTGTAGCGCCACAAGTGTTGTTTGAGACCCTCCACCATCGCCGGGTTCATCGACGATGGTATCGCCGGATCGAGCAGCAGCTTCGGATCGAATCGCGTCGCCGGCGGCGGCTCGATCACGGCAGGCGGTTGCTGGGCCGCCGCTTCCGGGTCGAGCACCTGCTGCAGAACTTCGTTCTTGCGCAACTGTTTCTGAAAGTAGTCGAGGCGTAGCCGGACCGCCTCGTCGTCGGGCTCGAGCGCAGCCAGCTTGCGGTAGGCGTCAACGGCCGCGCGCGGATTGCGCAGCCCGTCATGCGCTTCGGCCAGCAGCCGCGCCGCGACGCGGTTGTCCGGCTCCAGCCCCGCGACGTGCGTAGCGTCCTCGATGATCAGCACCGGCTCGTCGCGTTTGTGGTTGAGCTTCGCGCGGTCCAGCCGCCAACGGACCGAGTCGGGCTCGACCTCGACCAGCTGGTTCAGATAGGTCAGCGCCTCCTCGACATCGTTGCGACGCGCCGCTTCTTCCGCCATGCGCGCCAACATCGGCACAGCCATATGCAACACGTTGCTGGGCACTTCAGCCAGCGCCGCCTTCATCTCCTCGGGATTGCCGCGTGCCAGTGCGCGCTGCAATCGCTCGTGCCACTCCGTCATCGTGCCGTTTCCCTTCTGTCGATTCTCTAGCAGGCTGTTGAGAAACAGCCTGCTAGCGCGATCCGGAACGGATCGCCCGAGAGTCGATCGCGTAAGCGATTGATTCTCGGAGAACGTGCGCGAGCTCTGCTTGCGCCGTTCGATTGAGAAAGG
>JAAFHE010000278.1 GCA_013298265.1 Lysobacterales bacterium
ATTCGTTCGATCCGGCGCGGCCTTCGCGCGGCTTGAGGTGCGGGCCGATCAGGGGGTGGTCAACGATCTTGTCGCGGTAGGCGCGGGCCAGTTCCAGCGTCGTCGCATCCAGCGGCGGCACGCTGGGCGCCGCCTTGGGCATCTCGCCGAGCAGCGCGCCGCCGGGTGCAGCACCGGCGGCCGGCGCGATCGTCACGCGGTTGTCGGGCGGCGCCAGTCTATGGGTATCACCGAAGTACAGCGCGGTGCCGTCGAAGCCGCCGGCCTGGCCGGCCTGCTGGTAGCCGCCAAGCTCCAATGTGGTCTGGATGTCCAGATCGAACGATAGCTGGAACGCGAGCACCTTGCCGATGACGATGCTGTCGACCGGCGACCAGGGCTCGACCCGGCTGATTTCCAGCGCCGTGTATTCCGGCGGCAGGCTGGTCGTGGTGCGTAACCAGTAGTTCACGCCGTCGGCATAGGCCTTGAGCCAGCCGCGCGTGTCATCGCTGGCCGCCTGCCAGGTCGCCCAGGCAGCGCGGCGCAGGCCCAGCGTGCGCGTCTGCACGTCGTTGGCGAGGGCAGCCTGACCGACGAGCTCAGCCACCGTGCCGCTCGCGCCGCGACGGCTGAAGTCCATCTGGAAGAACCGGTCGCGCGCATGCGCGTAGCCCTGCAGGAAGGTCAGGTCGTATTCGTTCTGCGCCTTGATCAGCGGAATGCCCTCGACATCGGTGGCGACGCTGGCGGCGGCCCGGAGTTCGGGAATCTTGATCGGTTCGGCGGACGCCGCGCCGACGAGCGCAGCGGCAACGGCGAGGGCGAGCAGGCGGCGCTGACGGCCGTGCCGCGCACAGGTCTGGAACATGACGGTTCTCCCTGGTAGGCCGCGTTGCGATTGCCGCGGCGGCGAACCCCGAGCGTATACGCCTGCGCCCTTCCGGGCATTCGGCGCTGCAACACGAACGTTTGAATGGCGTCGCCGCGGAACGCGGTTCGCGCGCGCGTCAAGTCTTGTCCGCCCGGGCCAGGGCGCTTAACCTGCCCGACCCCCAGGGCGCCCTGCTCGATCTCGATGACCGCCCGTTTCGTCCATCTGCATGTCCACAGCGAATACTCGCTGATCGACTCGACCATCCGTATCGCCTCGCTGATCAAAGGCTGTGCGAAAGCGGACATGCCGGCGATCGCGCTGACCGACCAGGTCAACCTGTTCGCGCTGGTCAAGTTCTATCGGGACGCGGAGAAGGCCGGCGTCAAGCCGATCGCCGGCGCCGACCTGTGGATCGCCAATCCGGCCGATCGCAACAAGCCGACCCGGCTGACCCTGCTATGCCGCAACCGCACCGGATACCTGAATCTCTCGCGCCTGATCTCGCGCGCGTACACCGAAGGCCAGCACGGCGATTTCGCCCAGGTCGACACGGGCTGGATCCAGGGCCAGAGTGAGGGCCTGATCGCCCTGCTCGGTCGTGAAAGCGACGTCGGCCACCTGCTGCTGGCGGGCAACGCCGAGCTGGCCGCGACACGCTGCGGCCAGTGGCTGGGACTGTTCGGCGACGGTCTGTATTTCGAACTCTGCCGGGTCGGCCATCCGAACGAAAGCGCGTTCAATGAGGCTGCACTGCGCCTCGCCGCGTCGCTGGACTGCCCGGTCGTCGCGACCAACGACGTGCGCTTCCTGCTGCGCGAGGATTTCACCGCACACGAGGCCCGCGTCTGCATTCATCAGGGCCGCGTGCTGGCCGACCCGAAACGGCCGCGCGACTACACCGCCGAGCAATACCTCAAGTCGCCGCAGGAGATGGAGGCGCTGTTCGCCGATCTGCCCGGTGCGCTGCGCAACAGCGTGGAAATTGCGAAACGCTGCAATCTGGAACTTTCCTTCGGCACCTACTACCTGCCTGCGTTCCCGGTCCCTCCGGGGCACACACTTGATACGTTCATTCTCGACCAGGCGCGCCAGGGCCTGGCCGCACGCATGGACAAGCACGGCCCCGCACCGGGCCGCAGCGTGCAGGACTATATCGAGCGCCTGGAAATCGAGGTCGGCGTCATCGTCCGCATGGGTTTCCCCGGCTACTTCCTGATCGTGGCCGACTTCATCAACTGGGCCAAGCAGAACGACATCCCGGTCGGCCCCGGGCGCGGCTCGGGCGCGGGTTCGCTGGTCGCCTACAGCCTCGGCATCACCGACCTCGATCCGCTGCCCTATGACCTGCTGTTCGAGCGCTTCCTCAATCCGGAGCGCGTGTCGATGCCCGATTTCGACGTCGACTTCTGCATGGACGGACGCGATCGCGTCATCGACTACGTCGCCGACACCTACGGCCGCGACCACGTCAGCCAGATCATCACCTACGGCACCATGGCGGCGAAGGCCGCGGTGCGCGACTGCGGCCGCGTGCTAGGCCATCCCTATGGCTTCGTCGACAGCATCGCGAAACTGATTCCGATGACCCTGGGCATCAGCCTCGACGATGCGCTCGGCGAATCCGATGCTGCGCGCAAGGACTCCTCGCTCGCTTCGGCGGAACTGATCCAGCGTTACCACGCCGAGGAAGAGGTCAAGGCGCTGCTCGATCTGGCGCGGGAGCTGGAAGACCTCACGCGCAACGCCGGCAAGCACGCCGGCGGCGTCGTCATCGCGCCTTCGCGGCTGACCGATTTCGCGCCGCTGTACTGCGAAGCCGGCGGCGGCGGCGTGGTCACCCAGTTCGACAAGGACGACGTCGAATCAGTCGGCCTGGTCAAGTTCGATTTCCTCGGCCTGCGCACGCTGACCATCATCGACTGGGCGCTCAAGGCGATCAACGCGCGCCGCGCGCGGCGTGCCGAAGCGGCCATCGACATCACCGCGCTACCGCTGGACGACGCCCAGTCATACAAGCTGTTCGCGCGCGGCGACACTGTCGCCGTGTTCCAGTTCGAATCGCGCGGCATGCGAGAGCTGCTCAAGCGCGCGAGGCCGGACCGCTTCGAAGACATCATCGCGCTCGCCGCTCTGTTCCGTCCCGGCCCGCTGGGATCGGGAATGGATCGCGACTGGGTCGACCGCAAGCACGGCAACGCCGCCGTGACCTATCCGCACCCCTCATTGGAACCCGTGCTCGCGCCGACCTACGGCGTCATCGTGTACCAGGAGCAGGTGATGCAGATCGCGCAGGTGCTGGCCGGCTATTCGCTGGGCGGCGCCGACCTGCTGCGCCGGGCCATGGGCAAGAAAAAGCCCGAGGAGATGGCCAAGGAGCGCAGCAAGTTCGAAGCCGGGGCCGCGGCCAACAGCGTCGATCCGCAGCTGGCCAGCTCGATCTTCGACCTGATGGAGAAGTTCGCCGAATACGGCTTCAACAAGTCGCATTCGGCCGCCTACGCGCTGGTCGCCTACCAGACCGCCTGGCTCAAGGTGCACTACCCGGCCGAGTTCATGGCCGCGGTGCTGTCCTCGGACATGGACAACACCGACAAGGTCGTCAATTTCCGCGACGAAGCGCGCGCGATGAACATTCGCGTACTGCCGCCGCATGTCAACGCGTCGGCGTACATGTTCGAAGCGCAGGACGACGGCGCCATACGCTGCGGCCTCGGAGCGATCAAAGGCGTCGGACACGGCGCCTGCGACAGCATCGTGCAGGAGCGCGCGCGCGGCGGCGACTACACCAGCCTGCTCGACTTCTGCCAGCGCGTCGATGCGCAGAAGCTCAACAAGCGCGTGCTCGAAGCGCTGATCAAGTCCGGCGCAGTCGACGGCCTCGCCGGCAAGAACCGCGCAACGCTGATGACGCATCTGCCGGAAGCGGCCAAGGCCGCCGAGCAGGTGCTGAAGGACCGGCAGAGCGGACAGGTCGACATCTTCGGCACGGGCATGGGCGCGCAGACCATCGTGCAGATGCCGCCGGACGTGGACGAGTGGCCCCTGGAGCAGCTACTGGCAGGCGAGCGCGAGACGCTTGGGTACTACCTTTCGGGCCACCCGACTGACACCTGGAAGCCCCAACTTGTGCAGTTGACCACCTGTGAAATCGGCCAGATCGAGCACAAGTTCCAGCCACCGAAATTCAAGAAAAAGGACGGCGACGAGGGCGACAACCGTTTCCGCCGCGGCCCGGACACGCCCTGGACTGTCGCCGGGCAGGTGGTTGCGCTGCGCAAGCGCGGCGATTCGATGGCCTTCGTCACGCTGGAGGACTGGAGCGGCCGCATCGAGACCAGCTTCTTCCGCGATGCGTACGCCGAATACGGCCATCTGCTCGCGCAGGGTGCCACCCTCATCATCGAAGGCGGCCTGTCCTTCGACGATTTCTCCAACGCCAACCAGCTACGCGCACGCAGCGTACTGACGCTGGAACAGGCCTGTGAGCGGTTCGCGCGCGCGCTGCACATCGGTATCAGGGCGCCGGCATCCGGCTATGCCGACCAGCTCAAGGCCACGCTCCTGGGCTATCGCGGCGGGCAGACGCCGGTGCGGCTGGAATACACCAACCGGCGCGGCGGCGGCTGCAAGCTCGACCTGTCGGCGGAATGGCGCGTGCGCGCCAGCCCGGCATTGCTGCGGGCGCTGCGCCAGTTGCCCGGCACCAGCGACAACCTTGTGCTCACGCGCGCCCAGACACCGTCCAACGGCGGCGGAGAGTAAGTTGGCCGAGATCACGCTCCGCCCGACCCAACAGGTTCGCCCGGCAAGCCGCTATACTGCGCGCCTTTGTCCGTACATGCGCCACGAATGAACCCGAACTTTCTCGACTTTGAACAGCCTATCGCCGAACTGGAAGGCAAGATCCAGGAGCTGCGGCATGCAAGCCACGGCCAAGCGTTCAACATCGACGAAGAGATTGCGCGCCTGCGTGACAAACTCAAACTGAAAACGGCGGAGATTTTCAGGAATCTCACGCCCTGGCAGGTTTCCCAGCTCGCACGGCATCCGTCGCGCCCGTATACGCTGGACTACATCCGCGCGATCTGCGAAGAGTTCGTCGAACTCGCCGGTGATCGCGCCTATGCCGACGACGCAGCCATCGTCGGCGGGCTCGGCCGCATCGACGGACGCAGCGTCGTCATCATCGGCCATCAGAAAGGCCGCGACACCAAGACCAAGATCCGGCGCAATTTCGGCATGCCGCGTCCCGAGGGCTACCGCAAGGCACTGCGCCTCATGAAGCTGGCGGAACGCTTCCGCCTGCCGATCCTGACCTTCATCGACACGCCTGGCGCCTATCCGGGCGTCGGTGCAGAAGAGCGCGGCCAATCCGAAGCGATCGCGCGCAACTTGCTCGAGATGTCCGAGCTGCGCGTGCCCATCATCTGCACCGTGACCGGCGAAGGCGGCTCCGGTGGCGCTCTGGCGATCGGTGTCGGGGACCGTACGCTCATGCTGGAGTACAGCACTTATTCGGTGATCACACCGGAGGGCTGCGCCTCGATTCTGTGGAAGAGCGCCGAACGCGCAAAGGACGCGGCCGAGGTCATGGGCCTTACCGCGCCGCGCCTGCTCGAGAACGGACTCATCGACCAGATCGTCAGCGAACCGCTTGGCGGTGCTCACCGCGACCCGCAGGCGATGGCAGACAAACTCAAGCAGGTGCTGCTGGCGCAGCTCGATACACTAGGGCGCCTCGACGTGCCGAACCTGCTGGAACAACGCTACCAGCGCCTGCGCAAGTACGGCGCCTACAAGAGTTGATGCCAGCCGGGACGTCGGAACGATGAGCGCCCTGGCCCTGCCACAACACCTCGATACAGCGCTCGTCGCACTCGCCCCCGGACCGCTCTGCGTAGGCTACAGCGGCGGACTGGATTCGCTGGCACTGCTGCAAACCTGCAGCTGCCACTGCGCATTGTGCGCGTCGCCGTGCGGCGTGCCGACGGCGATGGACTCGAAGCCGCTGCACGCGCGGCGCGGCTGGCGGCGTTCCGTCAGCATCTGCCTGCGGGCGCG
>JAAFHE010000279.1 GCA_013298265.1 Lysobacterales bacterium
TCAGGCCGTCTCGACGTCCGGATGGCGGTGTTCCTGCTCTTGGATCTCCCGCGCGACCGCCTCGGGCGAGCGCGTGAAGCGGGCCAGCAGCAGGTAGAACACCGGCACGACGAACAGCGACAGCAGGGTCGACAAGGTCACGCCGAATACGACGACGACGCCGATCGTGACGCGGCTCGCGGCACCGGCGCCGCTGGCCAGGATCAGCGGCAGCGCGCCGGTGACGGTCGCGATCGAGGTCATCACGATCGGGCGCAGGCGCACCGCGGCGGCCTCGAGTATCGCCTCGCGGATCTCGCGGCCCTGGTCGCGCAGCTGATTGGCGAACTCGACGATAAGGATGCCGTTCTTGGCCGCAAGGCCGATCAGCATGACGATGCCGATCTGACTGAAGAGGTTCAGGCTCGATCCCCAGAGCCACAGCCCGAGCAGCGCGCCGAGCACCGCGAGCGGCACGGTCAGCATGATGACCAGCGGATGTACGAAGCTCTCGAACTGCGCCGCGAGCACGAGGAATACGATCAGCAGCGCCATCGCGAAGGTGAAGGCGACCGCGCCGCCGGCCTTCTGGAACTCGCGCGACTCGCCCTTGAAGTCGATCTGCGCGGTATCGGGCAGTTCCTCGGCGGCGACCTGGCGCATCCAGTCCAGCGCCTCGCCGAGCGTATAGCCCGGCACAAGCCCCGCCGACAGCGTGATCGCGCGCAGGCGGTTGAAGCGGTTCAAGGTGCCGGGCTCGGCCAGCTCGCTCAGGGTCACGAGATTGGCCAGCGGGATCAGCTGGCCGCTGCGTGCGCGCACGTAGAGGTTGTTCAGGTCAGTCGGGCTGCGCCGGTCGCTTTCCTGCGCCTGCAGGATCACGTCGTATTCCTCGCCACCGTCGACGAAGGTCGTCACGCGGCGCGAACCCATCATGGTTTCCAGCGTGCGGCCGATGTCGTCGACGGACACGCCGATGTCGGCGGCACGCGAGCGGTCGATGCTGACGCGTAGCTGCGGGCGGGTTTCCTTGTAGTCGGAATCCGGCGAGAACAGCTGCGGGTTCTGCTCCATGCGCTTGAGCATGCGGTCGCCATTCGACGAGTTCGTCGTAGCTCGGTCCGCCAAGCACGATCTGCAGCGGCTGGCCGCCGGAACGCACCAGACCCTGGCGGATCTGCGGAATCGCGCGCACGCCGGGAATCCCCGCCAGCAGCGCGCGCGCCTCGTCAACGACCTGGGCCGTGGACTTGTCGCGCTCGCCCCAGGACTTGAGCAGCACGGTCGCCTGGCCCGTGTGCATTTCCTCGCTGCGACCCCAGCCGCCGGGCACGCGGGAGTTGACGCGGTTGATCGGGTTGCCGTCGCCGGTCAGCGTCATGAGGCGCTTTTCCACCTCTTGCATTTGCTGCACCGTGTAATCGTAGCCGGCGCCTTCCGGCCCCTGCACCTGGGCGAAGAACACGCCGCGGTCTTCCGGTGGCGCTAGCTCCTTGGGCACGCTGACGAACAGCACACCGATCGCCACGACAGCACCGAGCAGCGCCACGCCGACGAGCACGGGATGCCCCACGCTGCGGCTCAGCGCGCCACGGTAGCCGTTGCTCAGGCGCGTGAGCTGGCGCTCGGTCCAGGCGACGAAGCCTTTCTCTGGCTTGTGCGCGCGCAGCAGGCGCGAGCACATCATCGGCGTCAGCGTCAGTGCGACGAAGGCGGACAGCGCGACCGCGCCGGCGACGGCGACAGCCAGCTCGCGGAACAGGCGGCCGTTGTTTCCTTCCATGAACGCGATCGGCAGGAAAACCGCGATCAGCACGGCCGTGGTCGCGATCACCGCAAACGCGACCTGGCGTGTGCCGCGGTAGGCGGCGATCAGCGGCGGTTCGCCCAGATCGACGCGGCGCTGGCAGTTTTCCAGTACGACGATCGCGTCGTCGACGACCAGGCCGATCGACAGCACGAGCGCGAGCAGGGTCAGCAGGTTGATCGAGAAGCCGAAGACATACAGGCCGAGGAACGCCGCGATCACGCAGACCGGCACGGTCACGGCCGGAATCAGCGCTGCGCGCACGCTGCCGAGGAACAGGAAGATCACGATCAGCACGAGCAGCACGGCTTCGCCAAGTGTTTTGTAGACCTGGTGCACAGCCGCGTCGATGAAGATCGTCGAGTCGTAGCTGACGCCCATGGTCGTGCCCTCCGGCAGCGACTGCTGGATGCGCGCCATCTCGGCCTTTACCCGCTCAGCCACGTCGAGGCTGTTCGCCGTCGAGGTCTTGACGATGCCCAGGCCGACCATGGGCCTGCCGTTGCCGCGGAAATAGGCGCGGCGATCTTCGGCGGCACGCTCGACCTTGGCCACTTCGGCCAGGCGCGTGACGTGGCCGTCCTCGGATTTCGTGATCGCGAGCTGGCCGAAATCCTCGGCCGTGCGGTAGTCGCGCGACACGCGCAGGGTGAAGTCGCGCGTGTCGGATTCGATGCGACCGGCCGGCGCCTCCACGTTTTCGCGCCGCAGCGCCGCCTCGACGTCGTTGGCCGTGAGGTTGCGCGCCGCAAGCGCCTTGCGGTCGATCCAGATGCGCATCGCATAGCGCTGGCCGCCGCCGAAATTGACCTGCGCCACGCCGTCGATCGACGACAGCCGGTCGACGACATAGCGGTCGGCATAGTCGGTCAGCGCAAGCTCGTCGAGATTGGACGAACTCAGGTTCAGCCAGACGATCACGTCCGCGTCGCCTTCGACCTTGGCGACCTGGGGCGGATCGATCTCTTCGGGCAGGCGATCCGACGCACGCGCGACCGCGTCGCGCACGTCGTTCGCGGCGCCTTCGATGTCGCGGTCGAGGGTGAACTCCATCGTGATGCTGGAGCGTCCGTTGCGGCTGGACGACTGCACGTTCTCCACGCCCTCGATGCCGGCGACGGAATCTTCCAGCACCTGGGTGACGCGGGTTTCGACCACGCCGGCGGAAGCGCCGGTATACGTGGTGTCGATGGAAACGATGGGCGGGTCGATATTCGGCAGCTCGCGCAGCGGCAGGCGCGTGAACGCGATCACGCCGAGCACGAGCAGGATCAGCGACAGGACCGTCGCGAAGACGGGGCGCTTGACCGAGACATCCGACAGCAGCATGGGCGTCTCCTCAGTTCGCGGCGGCGGGAGCCGCGGTCGCGCCCGCACTTTCCTGGACCGCGACCTTGGTGCCGCCGCGCAGCTTCACCGTGCCGTCGACGACGATGCGGTCGCCGGCCTGCAGGCCTTCGCGCACTTCGATCTCACCGCGGCGGCGCGCGCCGGGCACCACGCGCACCTGTTCCACGCTGCTGTCGGGCTTGATGCGGAAGACGTAGGAAGCGGTGCCAACCTGGACCAGCGCGATCTCCGGCAACACCAGCGCATCGCGCGGCGCACGGAACACCTGCACCGACAGCAGCATGCCCGGCCGCAACACACGCTCGGGGTTGCCGATCTCAGCCCGCACCAGCACCGAACGCGAGGCGGTATCGACGCGCGAGTCGATCGACGTGATCGTGCCTTCCCACTGACGCTCGGGCCATGCCGCGGTCCTGGCCTGCACCTCCTGGCCGACGACGAGGGCACCGAGCAGGGTTTCCGGCACCGAGAAATCGAGCTTGATCACGTCGATGTCGTCCAGCGTCGTGATCGGCGTGCCCGGGGTCACGAGCGTGCCTGGACTCACCCGGCGCAGGCCGAGCACGCCGCTGAACGGCGCGGTGATGACGCGGTCGGACAGCTGCGCGCGGATCGCGTCGACTTTCGCGCTGTTGGAATCGCGCGAAGCCGTGGCGGTGTCGAACAGCGCACGGGATACCGTGCCCTGCTCCACGAGATCCTGCTGGCGCCGGTACTGGCGATCGGCATCGCGCGCCATCGCCTGGGCATCCTTGAGCTGGGCCGCCTGCTGGCCCGATGTGAGTTCGATCAGCACGTCGCCGGCGGACACCGCCTGGCCGTCGCTGAAGTTCACACGGCGCACGGTCTCGGTGATCTTGGCGGTCAGCGTGATCGATTCGTTCGCCTGCGCCGTGCCGAGCGCTTCGATCACATCCGACCAGGGTTTGCGTTCGACGGTCTGCGCGGTGACCTTGGCCGGGGCAGCTTGATTGGGTGTCTTGGCAGGATCGGCGCCCTTGCAGGCGGCCAGGGCTAGACAGGTAAAAACCAGCGGGAGTGGCAGGCGACGCTTGAGCATCAGGATTTCCTTGTCCGCCCGCCGCAGGGACAGCGGCAGGCAGTCGCCGCAGGCCGGCAGGTTGCCGCGGCATCGGTTTCATGGCGGAGGCCGCCACACGGCGACCATACTACGCAGGCGGCGTTGCGGCCGGGTGAATCAGCGACCCGCCGCGGCCGCGCCGGCAACGGGGCTACGATGCGATCCGGTCGCCGGAACATCAGCGGCAACGGTATCGCAGCTAAGGTCAGAATCATCATCAGCCAGAAGTCATTGCGGCAGGCCATTGCGGCAGGCTGACGCGAAATTTCGCCATCCGGTGCAGCGGCGCGGCCACCGTCGAACGGGGGCGAGTAGTCCGGGCCAGGACTTCGGCGGTGAGTCGGTGCACACTGGTGTTGCCGTTGCCTGATCCGGGTTTTTGAAAAACGGAGGTGGATCATGCAGGTAGTCCTCGAATCCATCGAAGCCGACATCACGACCTTGGCGCTGGATGCCATCGTCAACGCCGCCAATGAAAGCCTCAGTGGCGGAGGCGGCGTTGACGGTGCGATCCACCGCGCCGCCGGACCGGGCCTCATGGACGAGTGCCGCGCCCTGCCGATGATCCGCCCGTATGTGCGCTGCCCTACGGGCGAGGCCGTGCTGACCGGCGGCCACGGCCTGCCCGCGCGCTATGTCATCCACGCCGTCGGTCCCGTCTGGTACGGCGGCAGCAAGGGCGAGCCGACGCTGCTGGGCTCGTGCTACCGGCGCAGCCTGGATCTCGCGCGCAAACACGGCCTGGCGAGCATCGCGTTCCCGGCCATCAGCTGCGGTGTGTTCGGCTATCCGCTGGACAAGGCCGTCGCGATTGCCGTCACGGAGGCACGCCAGGCCGCCGAAGATCCCGGCTCGCTGTCGCGCATCGTGTTCTGCTGCTTCGGTCAGAAGGCGCTGCAGGCCTACCGCGACGCGCTGGTCGCCTGATCCCGCGTTTGCGCCGTTCGCCGCACGGCAGTCCCGCATCGCCGTTTCCGCGCGCTGACGCCTGCGCGAGCGGCAGCGCGTGGACAACCTCTCCGCCGCGCGGCACACGCAGGACGGCCATGCGGCCGACGAAACGCGGGTACACGCCATCACCGCCGTGGCCATGACATTCGTGCGCGCGGCCTGAGCGCGTAAACGAAAACGCCGGCACGAGGCCGGCGCTTTCTTCAACCCGTGTGGCGCTCGATCAGGCGGATTTCTTCCACTGGCCCAGCGCGGCCAGGCCGTTCTCGCGCGCCCGCTGCGCGACTGTCTTCTGCGCGTCGGCGAAGTTCTTTTCCATATCTTTAGACCACAGCTTCAGCGCGGCCGACTGCATCGCGCGGCCGTAGGAGAAGCTCAGCGGCCACGGATGCGGACCCATCTGGTTCATCGCGTTGAGGTGCGCCGTGGCGGCTTCGTCGGACTGGCCGCCCGACAGGAACACGATGCCCGGCAGCGAGGCCGGCACGCTGGCCTTGAGGCAGCGCACGGTCGCCTCGGCGACCTCGTCGATGCCGGCCTGGTCCGGGCAGTCCTTGCCGGACACGACCATGCTGGCCTTGAGGATGGTGCCTTCGAGCATGACGTTCTGCTCGTAGAGCGAGGCGAACAGCGAGCGCAGCGTCACTTCGGTCACGTCGTAGCAGACGTCGAGGTCATGCGAGCCGTCCATCAGCACTTCGGGCTCGACCATCGGCACGATGCCGGCTTCCTGGCACAG
>JAAFHE010000028.1 GCA_013298265.1 Lysobacterales bacterium
CCGCGCACGACCTCGGCGACGCGCCTATCCACCTGCGCATCTCCGGCTGCCCGAACGGCTGCTCGCGGCCGTATCTCGGCGAGATAGCGCTCGTCGGCAAAGCACCCGGCCGCTACAACCTGATGCTCGGCGCCGACCACCGCGGCCAGCGCCTGAATCGCCTGCACAAAGAGAATATTGCCGAACCAGAAATTCTGGACACGGTGGATGCGCTGCTCGCGCGCTACGCGGGCGAACGCGGCGACGGAGAACATTTCGGCGATTTCCTCGTCCGCAGCGGCATCGTCGCCGCGAAACCCGGCATCCCGCTGGAGGTCATTGCATGAGCTTTCCCGATCTGGTCAGCGCCGCCGAGGACGGCCGCGCGCTGGCCGAGCTGAACCGCAGTCTCGAGGCGCTGCCCGTCGAGGAGCGCGTCGCCTGGGCGCTGGTCAGCCTGCCGCAAAGCCGAGCGCTGTCGTCGTCCTTCGGCGCGCAGTCGGCCGCGGCGTTGCACCTGATCACGCGGCAGACGCCGGACATCCCGGTCATCCTCGTCGACACGGGTTACCTGTTCCCCGAGACCTACCGCTTCGCCGACGAACTCGCGCAGCGCCTGCAGCTGAACCTCAAGGTCTACCGCCCGTCGATCAGCCGCGCCTGGATGGAAGCACGCCACGGCCGCCTGTGGGAGAACGGCGTCGAAGGCATCGACCAGTACAACGCACTGCGCAAGGTCGAACCGATGCGCCGCGCGCTCGACGACCTGGCCGTGCGTACCTGGTTCGCCGGCCTGCGCCGCGCCCAGGCGCGCACGCGGCACGACGCGCAGGTGCTCGAACTGCGCAACGGCCGCTGGAAGTTCCAGCCGCTCGTCGACTGGACCGACCGCGACATCTACGTTTATCTGCAGCGCTTCGACCTGCCCTATCACCCGCTCTGGGACGAAGGCTACGTATCGATCGGCGACACGCACACCACGGCACGCTGGGAGCCCGGCATGCACGAGGACGAAACGCGGTTCTTCGGTCTCAAGCGCGAGTGCGGCATCCATGTCGATCTTTGAATTGCCGCGCGGTGTCGCGCGGGAGCGATGTTGTCGCTGACAGAAGTCCGTACGCAACGGCGGTGCAAGTCCGCGAGCACCACCATCCCCACCCAACCCTCCCCTTGAAGGGGAGGGCTCAAGATTGCAGCGGCGCGCCTTTTAAAGCCCTCCCCTTCAAGGGGGTGAAGGACGATGGTTCAGAACCGCAGGTTCTCATCGTCCTGAACGCCCAACGGGCCGGAGGGTTGGGTGGGGATGGTGTTTGCTTCCCGGTGTCGGTTGACAAAACGCCCGGAATTTCAACCTACGCCTCCCCAGGCATCGCGCCGTACCAGCGCGCCGCGCCACACCAGGACCCTGCTCATGTCAAACACCGCTACCGCCCTCAACACTGAATTCCGCGACACCTTGAATCCGCCGCACGGCGGCGAGCTCAAGGATCTGTACCTCGCCGCCGACGCGGCCGAAGCGCTCAAGCAGCACAGCGCAACGCTGCCGGGCTGGGATCTGAACCAGCGCCAGCTCTGCGATCTCGAACTGCTGCTCAACGGTGCGTTCTCGCCGCTGACCGGATTCCTCACGCGGCGCGACTACGACCGCGTCGTGCGCGAACTGCGCCTGGCCGACGGCACTTTGTGGCCGATCCCGATCACACTCGACGTCAGCGAGGCGTTCGCCGCGTCGATCCAGGCCGGCGCCGACATCGCGCTGCGCGATTCGCAGGGCGTACCGCTCGCGGTACTGACGGTCGAGGACATCTATTTCCCCGACAAGCTGGTCGAAGCGCGCGAGGTCTACGGCACGACCGATCCCACCCATCCCGGCGTCGCCGATCTGCTCCAGCGCAGCAACCCGGTCTATCTGGGCGGCAGGCTGCGCGGCATCCAGCCGCCGCAACACTACGATTTCGCCGAACTGCGCGAATCGCCGCGCGAACTGCGCGAGCGCTTCGCGCGCCAGGGCTGGAACACCATCGTCGCGTTCCAGACGCGCAACCCGATGCACCGCGCGCACCGCGAGCTGACTCTGCGCGCGGCCGAACAGGCCGGCGCGAAGCTCCTGATCCAGCCCGTGGTCGGCCGCACCAAGCCCGGCGACGTCGACCACTACACGCGCGTGCGCTGCTATCGCGCGCTGCTCAAGCACTATCCGAAGAACGATGCAACGCTGTCGCTGCTGCCGCTGGCGATGCGCATGGCTGGTCCGCGCGAAGCGGTATGGCACGCGATCATCCGCAAGAACTACGGCGCCTCGCATTTCATCATCGGCCGCGACCACGCCGGCCCCGGCAACGACGCGAACGGCAAGGCGTTCTACGAACCCTTCGCCGCGCAGGAACTGCTCGCGCGCCACCAGCAGGAAATCGGCATCCGCGCCGTGCCGTTCCCGGCCATGGTCTATGTCGCGAACCGCGACACCTACGTGCCGTCGACCGAGGTGCGCCAGGACGACACGGTGCAGGACATCTCCGGCACCGAACTGCGCCGCCGCCTCGTCGCCGGCGAAGACATCCCGGCGTGGTTCACCTTCCCGGATGTCGTCGATATCCTGCGCGAGCGCTATCCGGCCGGCGCGAACAAGGGTGTCGCGCTGCTGTTCACCGGCTTGTCCGGTTCAGGCAAGTCCACGCTGGCCGAAGCCGTCATCGCGAAACTGCTGGAACGGTCGAGCCGCCCGATCACGCTGCTCGACGGCGACGAGGTACGCAAGAACCTGTCCAAAGGCCTCGGTTTTTCACGCGAAGACCGTATCGCCAACGTGACGCGCATCGGCTGGGTCGCGAGCGAGATCGTGCGCCACGGCGGCATCGCGATCTGCGCGCCGATCGCGCCGTACGCCGAAACCCGTGCGGAGATCCGCCGCCTCGTCGAACAGCACGGCGCATTCGTGGAGATCCACGTCTCCACGCCGATCGACGTCTGCGAAAGCCGCGACCGCAAGGGCCTCTACGCGCAGGCGCGCGCCGGCAAGATTCCGCAGTTCACCGGCGTCAGCGATCCGTACGAAATACCGCAGAATCCCGAGCTGGCTTTCGACACGACCGCAGCCGACGCCGGCGTACTTGCCAACCAGGTGCTGGCGTTCCTGCGCAATCGGGGACTGCTGGAAAGCTGAGCGCCGCGTAGCGATAGCGGCGACGCACGCTGGCGCGAACCGCAGCGGTAACCAGCGCGTTCTGCCGGTATCGCCGGAATTATCCGACTGTTGCGTCGGCACCAGGCCGACGCGCACGGCGAGGACCTGACCTAGGCTGGACTCCCCTGACATGGAGTCCTCCTCATGCTTCGTATTCTTCTGCTGTTCGCGCTCGGCCTGCTGATCGGCCGCGCTGGTGCCGCACCTGTGTACAAGTGCACCGATGGAAAAGATCACGTCGCGTACCAGGCCACGCCCTGCGCGCCGCACCTGACGACGCGGGTCATACAGCTACGCCGCGATCCCGCCGTCGTACCCTCCGCCGACAACGGCACGCGCGCGACGAAACCGTCGACGACCACGCGCAGCCGGCCCGCGACCGCGAAGCGCGTATCCAAGGCCCAGCCTGCACGCGGCCGTGGCGCCGGCGACAGGAATGCGAAGGCGGCCCGATCGCGCGCTGACGAGTCCGAACCGCAATCCTGGCAATGCCGCATCGGCAACGGCGAGATCTACTACCAGCACTCGCCCTGCCCGCATAGCGCCATCGCCAGCGTGGATCAGCGCGACAGCAGCACGCGCGGCCGCCGCCGCAGTGCCGCGCAGGCGGTGCCGGTATCCGGCATGCCGCTGCCGCGAACCGAAGCCTGCCGGCGCATCCATGCGGCCGGTGCGAGCGGCCGCGCCGGGCATGAGCGCGACGAGGACGTCAGCAGCTACGAGCGCAGCCTGGGCCGCGACCCGTGCCGCTGACCGGCCGGACCAGGTCCAGCGCCGATTCGCCCGAACCTCGGCAGATGTCGCGCCACGCGTCGGCGGCGGATGGCTGGACCGCGCAGGAAGTTCGCGGCAGCGCTTATCCGCCGCCGACAGGCCACGGGTTCGGCGGCGGCGGCCGGCAGATGACCTGCGGATCGCAGACGATGGTCGCACCGGTCTTTTCGTTGTACATGAGCAGCGCGACCTGGACGAGGTAGGCGACCGTGTTCTTGACCTGCACCTTGGCGCGACGCCCGCCGGGTTCGATGACGGGGCTGCCGAACTGGCCAAGCGCGTCGCTCGTGATCAGGTGCGTGATCACCAACTCCGGCGGCGTGTCGGACGACACATCGAAGATGATCCAGCTATGGTGCTTGTCGAGGACGACGGGATGCGGCGAAAAGTCGAAAAAATACGCGCCGCCGCCGGCATTGCCGCCTTCGCGCACATGCGCGACCGTCAGTGTGACGGTGTTGATATCAACGTCTGGATTCATGCCGCTCTCCGTTATAAAGGTGCAATTCAATAAAACGCTCATATTCCGCCGGGCCGTAGCCGGCCTCGGCCAGGGTCTGGGCAAGGGCCAGTGCCGCCGACCTGTCGCCGCGCAGCAGCGCCGTGCGCAGGCGCAGATCGAGCGTGGCGGCATCGCCTGCGGTTGCCAGCGTTTCCAGCAGCTGCTGCGCTTCAGCGCCCAGAGCGGCCGCGTCCGCGGCTGCCAACGGCGGCCCCAGTTCCGCGCGCGCGAGCAGTACCAGCAGCAGCGCCTGGCTCGCCAGGGAATTGGTAGGGTCCTTCTCGCGCAGGCGCCGCAGCGCGGCGGCACGGGCGTCGAGATTGACTGCCGCCTCCGGCGCTGGAAGGTTGGCCAGACGCAGCAGCCGCAGGCCGATCATCTCCTGCAAGGCGAGCAGATCGCTCTGGGCGCCGTCACGCCGCAGCAGGGCTTGCAGCTGGACCTCCGCAATGCGCACGCTGGCCGCAGCGAGCGCAGGCTCGCTGCGCTCGAGTGCCGCCGATGCCTGCAGGCCTGCGACGACGGCGTCGCGTGCCCATTCGCGGTTGTCGGGGTCAGCCTCGGCCAGTTCCTTCAGTGCCGTGTGCGCAGCCAGCAGGAACTGCGCCGCCGTGGTGTCGCCGCGGGCCAGCAAGGTGCGTCCGACATGCTGGCGCGCCAGCGCTTCACGGTGAACCCAGCGACGGTCTTCCGGATTGCGCGCGCGCAACGCGAGCAGCACCGCGAGCGCTCCGCGCTGGTGCTGCTCAGCAGCGGCCAGCTGGGCTGCCGCTTCGTCGACGCGGCTGAGCCAGGTCAGACTGTCGGCGAGGTCCGCCGCGACGCCATCGTCCGTGGGCTGCGCGCGCAGCACCTCGCGCTTGAGCGCGGTGGATTCCTCGAAGCGCGCGCGGGCGGATTCGAAGCGACGCGCCTGGAAGTCCAGGGTGGCCAGGTTGTTGAGCGCATAGGACAACTCCAGCTGCGCCGTGGCGTCCTGCGCACGCAGCGCGAGCAGTCGGCGCGCCGCATCGTGATAGCGCTGCCAGTGCACCGCGGCGGTGGCGAAGTCGGCCTTGCCGTAGGCGACCTGGCCACGCCAGAACGCGGCGTTGCCGAGTTCCAGCCAGGCCTCGGCGTTGGCGGGCTCGCGCCGCAGCAGGCGTTCGGCGAGCTCATAGGCGTGGCCGAAGGCGTCGGCCGCGGCATCCTCGCCGCGCGCGAGGCGGATCTCGCCGACCTGGCGCGAGGCGCGCATGCGCAGCAGTTGGGTCGAGGCGCTGTCCTCGTCGTCGGGCAGTGCGATCAGGTAGCGCATGGCCTCGTTACCGACCGAGTCGAGCACATCGAGCTTGCCGAGCGCGCGCAGGCGCTCGGTCAGTTCGCCGAGCATGTAGCCGACGAGGCCCTCGGCCTCGACGCGGCGCCGGTCCGCTTCGGCGCGGGCCAGCACCGCGAGCGCGCCGGCCACGCTGGCCGAGAGCGCCGAGACCAGCACCAATGCAATGGCGACAACGGTGCGCCGGCGCTGGCGGCGCCAGCGCCGCACCGATTCACTGACGAACTCGCCCAGGCCGGCCTCCAGCGGCTGCGCGGCGGCCTGTAGCTGGCGGGCGTCGTCGAGCTGGCTGCCGGCAGGCAGCAGGAAGTCGCGCCGGCGGCCCTCGTCGCGCCAGCGCCGCCACGCGGCGGCCAGACGCGCACGCGCCAGCAGCAGGCGCCGGTTCTCACCAACCCAGTCGCGCGCGCGCGGCCAGTCGCGGAACAGCGATTCGTGTGCTGCCGCGACGCCCGGCACGTCGGCGCCGCCGGCCGCGACGAACAGGCGCTGGTCCACGAAGGCCTGCACGAGCTCGCGCGCCGGCATCTCGGTGAGCTCACTCCAGGCGATCCGCCGTCCTACGGGCAAGGCATCGTCGCCGGCCAGCGTCAGCATCACCATCAGGCGCAGCACGCCGGGCAACTGCCGCTGCGCGGCCGCCGACAGGCCGGCGAAGGTCTGCTCGGCGCGCTGGGCCAGCGCCCCTTCAAGCCCGCCGATGGCGCGATAAGCGGCGAAGGTCAGCGTGCCGCCGGCGCGCTGCCGATAGATTTCCAATAGCGCATGTTGCAGCAGCGGCAGCGGCTGCGGCTGGCGCACGGCGGCATCGCGCAGCACATCGTCCAGGCACAGCGAACTCGCCGCATCGAACTCGAAGCGCAGGCCGGCGGCCAGGGCCGGGGCGCGGATGATCTGCGCCAGCTCGCCCGGATTGAGCAGCGGCAGGTCAAAGCTGCCGCCGTCGGCCTTGAGCGCGACCAGCGCCGGCAGCGCGACCAGGCGCGGGTAGAAATCGTCACGGCAGGCCGCCAGCACCGCGACATGGCCGCCGCGCAGCAGTCCCGCCAGCGTCTGGAACAGTAGCTGCGGCTGGCTCGCGTCATCGCCCGCGGCGAGCAGGCATTGCTCAAGCTGGTCCAGCTGCAGCAGCACGATCTGCCGCGCGCCCGGCGACGGCGCGTGCCGCCGCGCAAGGCGCTCGCCCACGCGCGCAGCGAGCGCAGCCGGATTCTCGGCCAGCGCGGTGCGCAGGAAATCGCGCTCGCCGGCCAGGAACAGCGCGTCGCCATCGACCTGCCAGCCGAGCATGGCCTCGGCCAGAGCGGCCAGGGCATCAGCGCCAGCCTGCGCGCCGTCGATGCCGGCGCAGGCCAGCACGCGGCAGCCGTCGAACCCGCCGGGCTGGGTCAGCAACGGCACGACGCCGGCGCGCAGCAGCGAGCTCTTGCCACAGCCACTCGGACCGAGCACGAGCAGGAAGCCGCGTTCTTCGTCGAGGCGGCGGCGCAACAGCGACAGCACTTCGGCCTGGGCGCGTGCGCGGCCGAAGAACACGTTGCGGTGGCTGGCCTCGAACGCGCCAAGGCCGACATACGGCGATCCGTCCGCCCAGCGCGGCGCGGCACGTCCGCCCGGCCCGGCATAGCGTTCCGGGAAAGTGACATCGGCGACGACGCAGTAGCCGCGCTTGCGCACCGTCGCGATGTAGCGCGGCTCGGTCGCGCTGTCGCCGAGCGCGCGGCGTAGCTGGGCGATGGTCTTGTGGACGGGGTTGTCACCGTAGAACGTGCCGCGCCAGCACTCGATCAGTAGCTGCTCGGCGCTGACCACATCGCCGCCGCGCTCGCAGAGCACGACCAGCACGTCCATGAGCCGCGGTTCGACCGTGATGCGCGCGCCGCCCCGCTCCAGCGCACCGGCCTCCGGCTCGACCAGCCAGTCCCCGAGACGGAAGCGGGGAATCGCGGAATGGCCGGCTTGCGCCATGGCGACGTGAATCCGTACGGGAGCGGAGCAGGATAGTACACGGCCGTGTTTTGGTCGAAACCGCGTTGTCGCCATTGCGTCATAGGTCGCAGATTCCACCTTGCGCGCATGGGCGGTGCTGCGCAACCAACTGAAACAAAAGTCAATTTTTGACCGTAAGGTTTTCGTAAGGCGACGCGGGGCGGGCTTTGCGCAGATTTGCCGCAACGGCGCCGGACCTGCAGCGCCGCCCACGCACGACGCGGCCGGCGCCCCTGAACGCCGTACGCCATCCACCCAGGTGGCACCGCGCCTGCGACACGCAGGCATCGACATTACAAAGGCAGAGGATTCCACCATGTCCAAACTTTCCGTGACCACCCTGACCAAGGACGCGAACAAGACCGCGGATGCGCCCGACGCGCCGGTCTCCCTGTTCCGCACCGGCGCCCGCTCGCGCAGCCTGGCCCGCAGTGCACAGGCCGCCGACTCGCGCGTGCTGGCTGCCGGCGATTTCGACCAGAAGCCCTGGGGCCTGCTCTACCGCGCCCTGGTCAACAGCCTGGGCACCAGCCCGAGCAACTTCCAGCTCATCTATCCGTTCACGACCTGGACCTGGCCGACCCAGTCGGCCGGCTTCATCAGCGCGGCGCAGTACGATTTCTGCTCGGTCACGCCGCAGTGGAGCGCGGTCGGCGCCTTCGTCTCCAGCGGCGACCGCATCAACCAGGCCTATCGCGCCTTCCTCGACGTGATCCTGGCCGCGACCGACGATCCGAAGCTGCGCGAGGAAATCCGCGTCTCGGGCGAGGCCCTGACCAATGCGGCAAACGACTACACCGTGGCTGTGAACCAGGCCAGCACCATCTACGGCGACCAGGTCAAGGACAACAAGCCGACCTTCACCGAATGGCTGGCCACGCCGCAGGGCCGCGGCTATTCGATCAAGATCGACGCGGCCTATACGCGTCTGAGCCAGGCGCAGATCAATTACAACGTCGTCGTGGCCAAGGCCAACACGCCGGGGCTGGCCGACGCCCAGGCGCAGTTCGCCAACACGGACTTCTACTCCCGTCTCAGCGATCCGGGCCTGTCCAAGTTCCCGCTCGTACCGTATTTCCAGGTATCGCAGAACGCGGCTGCCTGGGTCGATGCGGTCAAGGCCGGCAGCGGTCCGGGCGGCGCGACCATGGGCTTCACCAATCGCGAGGCGAGCTACGACTATTCCAAGACCTGGGCCGGCACGAGCCTGTCGATCTCGCAGTTCTTCTGGGAAGTGCAGGTCAAAGGCAGCTGGGAACGCGTGACCGAATTCGAGACCGACAATGAACTGGAAGTGTCGCTGGAATTCGAAGCCATCGACCTGATCGGCATCACGCCGAGCGACTGGTACAACGGCAGCTTCGTGCGCAGCCACGCAACCGGCCCGTTCACGCGCGGCTACAGCGCTTACGGCGGCGACGGCACGCAGGCCGTGTTCGGCAAGACGGGCTTTTTCAATCTGCTCAAGACCGGCATGTATGTCGGCTACAAGCCCAACTTCACGATCCGCGTCAGCAAGGCCACGTTCTCGCGCTTCCAGCAGACGTTCAAGGCGGCGACCGGCCTGCGCATCGGCCCGTTCACGTTCAGCGCACAGGGCGGCAGCGTACAGGCCGGCTGGACCGCGAACGAGGCCGGCCAGTCCTTCACCGGCACCACGACCTCCGACGCGCCGCTGATCCTCGGCGTCAGCATCGCCCAGATGCCGGCCGATCCGGACGCGAACCTGGAACTGACGGCGACGGAACAACTCGGCAATGTATACCGCTTCGAAGGCGGTGAAGGCGACATCATTGCCCGCAACGTCAGTGAGCGCGAAGCCGAAGGACTTGGCGGCTACTGGCACGCGCCGGCCGAAGTCGCCATCGTCACGCCACTGCGCAATGTCCGCATCACCGAACAAGGGGCGCCGTTCACCGCGGTCATCAACGGACCCGACGCCGAGATACAAGTGCTGGGCGGCGTCACCCACGTCAGCGTGCTCAGGCCGTACAACCTGATCAACGGCGGCCCCGACCACGTCCACTACTACCGCATCCGCGCAATCAACGCGCTGACCCACCAGCCCGTCGACCTGCAGAACATGCGTTTCGGCGGCATCGCACCGTTCACCGGCGCGGCCCGCTTCGCCGACCAGTAAGGCCCTGCCGGCGCGGCGTCCATTCCGGATGCTGCGCCGGCACCCAAGCGGTATTCCGCCAGAAGGCGGTTGTATCGTTCCCTGAAATGGCGTCGCGGCGGATCGTCGCGGCGCCTTCGGCGCGCCCGGCCGCGCAGCGCGGCCGTGACAGATTTTCCGTCACCGCCGACACCATCACAATTTCGCTAGTTGCTTATTGCTTTTTGTTTTATACGCGTACTGCAAGACCCGGCAAGCACTACGCACAGGCACGGTTCCGCCGATGCCCTGTCGCGACGGCTATACAGCGCTGCGGTGATCCGCGACACTTGCGCCGCGCCAGCGCGCACCCGCCGGGGAGCGGGAAAACAGCTCGGACGGACACCTGCGGAACGCGAAAGTCGCGCGTGTCGTCCGGCGCCAATCCGTATCTGGGAGTCGACCGATGAACCTGACCGCCAAAGGCCGCGCCACGCCGCGCGCCGCACTGTATATCGCCTTGATCGCCGGCCTGGCCGCACTGCCTGCCTACGCGCAGAACACCGCCGGCGAAACCGACCCCGACAAGCTCGAAACCATCAACGTGATCTCGACCGGCACGCGCGCGGGCAACCGCTCGGACACGGACACCGCCGCACCGGTAGACGTGATCGGCCGCGAGGCGATCGAGGCCACCGGCGCGATCGAGACCGGCAAGCTGCTGCAGAAGCTCGCACCGTCGTTCAACTTCCCGACCAGCTTCGTCAGTGACGGCACGGACCTGATCTGGCCGGCCACGCTGCGCGGGCTGGGTCCGGACCAGGTGCTCGTGCTGGTCAACGGCAAGCGCCGCCACCAGCAGGCGCTGGTCAACGTGCAGCAATCCATCGGACGCGGCTCGGCCGGCACCGACATCAACACCATTCCGATCGCCGCGATCGAGCGTATCGAAGTGCTGCGCGACGGCGCGTCGGCACAGTACGGTTCCGATGCGATCGCCGGCGTCATCAACATCATCCTCAAGAACCAGACCGACCACACCGACCTCGGCATCGAAGTCGGCGAAACCTATGCGGGCGACGGCGACCAGTACCGCGCGGCACTGAATACCGGCTTCAAGCTCGGCGGCGAAGGCTTCATCAACATCACTGCCGACTACATGAAGCGCCTGGAGACCAATCGCGCCGGGCCCGACAGCCTGCGCGTGGATCCGCCGCGCGTGACCCAGCGCCTCGGCGAAGCGGACATGGAAGCCGCGCAGCTATGGATCAACGCCGGTCTGCCGCTGGCCGGCGGCGAGCTGTACGCGTTCGGCGGCGTGTCGCGCCGCGAGGGCAATTCGTCCGGCTTCTTCCGCTCCGCCGGCGACGGCCGCACGATCCCGCAGCTCTACCCCAACGGCTTCCTGCCGACGCTGCTGACGACGACCGACGACCGTTCGCTCGCCGTGGGCTACCGTCATGCGCTCAACGATTCGTGGAAGTGGGACTTCAGCGTCAACCGCGGCTGGAACCAGTTCGAGTTCGCCTCCGAAGGCACGGCCAACGTCAGCTACTACTACGAACCGCGTCCCGGCGGCGGCATCTTCGCCGAGACGCCGACCTCGGCCGAAGACGGCACGTTGCGCTTTAAGCAGACCACGGCAAACCTCGACCTCAGCGGCGACGTGGACTGGGGCATCGGCGCCGAACCGTTGTACCTTGCGTTCGGCGCGGAATGGCGCCGCGACGGCTACCAGATCATCGCCGGCGATCCGGTCTCGTATCAGTACGGCCGCACCAACAACCCGGGCATCTCCATCATCAACGCCAACGGCGGCGTCGCCGCAGCCGGCATCCAGGGCTTCCCGGGCTTCACGCCAGCGACGCAGATCGACGCCAGCCGGCGCAGCCTCGGCGTCTACGTCGACGCGGAATCGTATGTCACGGATGACCTGCTGATCGGCGCCGCCGGCCGCTTCGAGGACTACAGCGACTTCGGCACCAATTCGACCGGCAAGCTGAGCCTGCGCTACAACTTCAGCGATACGTTCTCGCTGCGCGGCACGGTGTCGAAAGGCTTCCGCGCACCGAGCGTGCAGCAGCAGTTCTTCAGCCAGGTGTCGACCAATCTCAACGCCAACGGCGTGCTGACCGACACCATCACCGCGCGCCAGGGCAGCCCGGTCGCGCTGGCCTTCGGCGTCAAGCCGCTGAAAGAAGAATCGTCCGACAACTACTCGCTCGGTTTCGTCTGGAAACCGACCGCGGAGTTCTCGCTGACGACCGACGTGTACCAGATCAACATCGACGACCGCATCGTGTTCTCCGGCGCAATCGGCCCCGAAGCCAACAGCGCCGGCTGCACCGATCCGAGGGTATGCCCGATCGCGCTGCTGCTGCGGCCGCTCAACGTCGGCCAGGCCACGTTCTTCACCAATGCAATCGACACCAAGACCCGCGGCATCGACGTCGTCGCCGAGTACGGCACCGAGCTGTCCAGCGGCGCGCGCCTCGGCGTCTCGGCCGCCTTCAACTACAACCAGACCGAAGTGCTGCGCATCAACTCGCCGTCGACCTTCGTGCCCGCCTCGACGCTGTTCGGTCAGGAGCAGGTCACCCTCGTCGAGGAAGGCCAGCCGCATCAGCGCGCCACGCTCGGGACCAACTACCGCAGCGGCGCCTGGTATACGGATCTCGCGTTCAATTACTACGGCTCCGTATCGGGCGAAGGCTTCACGCCGGGCCTGAAACAGAAATGGGGCGGCAAGTGGCTGACCGACCTGTCGGTCAGCTACAACTTCACCGACGACCTGCGCGTGACCCTCGGCGGCAACAACATCTTCGACGTGTATCCCGACAAGTGGAAATCCACCGGCCCTTCCCAGAACCCGTTCCCAGCGCTGGGCTTCAGGTACGGCTGGGAAACCCTGCCCTTCGGCCTCAACGGCGGCTACTACTACGCGCGCTTGAACTACCGGTTCTGAGTTTGGCGCGACCCGCGCGCGACGGCGCGCGGGTCTTGCGCAGCGACGCGATCCGATCCTGCCGCCGAGGCCGCAATGGCCTCGGCGTAGCTGTCTGCTCGTTCATCCGGCGGACACGAAAACCCCGTTCAGCTGCGCTAGAGTGCCGGCCGTGCCGTGTCCGACACGGCCTTGCGGCGGGTGGGGATGTTCGCTGAAGTGCCGCCGCAACGTTGTTGCTTCATCGCCCTGCTGGGGTGATGCCATCGTTATTGAGGAGAAACCGATGATCCGCTTCGCTCGCCCGCTTATCGTCACCTGCGCCGTCCTCGTCCTGGCCGCCTGCCAGAAGCAGCCGGAACCCGCCAAGCCCGCCGCCACACCGGCGCCCGCCGCCGCTCCCGCTACACCGCCGCCGGCCGCGACCCCGCCGCCGGCCGCCGCCGCTCCGGTGGCTGTCGACTCGGTCGGCGTGCCGGAATGCGACAACTACATCACCAAGTACACCGCCTGCGTATCGGGCAAGGTTCCGGAAGCCTCGCGCGCCCAGCTGCAGGACAGCCTCGACCAGATGCGCAAGGCCTGGAAGCAGGCCGCATCGACCCCTGAAGGCAAGGCCGGCCTGGCCCAGGCCTGCATCGCCGCAAACGATGCCGCCAAGCAGTCGATGACTGCGTTCGGCTGCAGCGATTTCTGATTCGGCCATCGCTTCGGCGAATGAAAAAAAAGCCCCGGCCAGTGGCCGGGGTTTTTTCTTAGTACCTTTTTCTCCGACTAAACGAGCCTGGCCCGGATTTCTCAACCTCTTCGTGGCGAGGCCCGCGAGACGCCGTTCTGATGCGCGCCGCCGACTGAATGGCGGCGAACGCTGTATCGAGCCGACACG